>JAGQRC010000075.1 GCA_020425835.1 Planctomycetota bacterium
GATGGACCGGCACCCTGGCGAACGCACATCCGGACAGGCCCACCGCGACGATCCCCAGCACGCCGAGGAGCAGCGTTCGTACGACGACTCTGCTCACCTGCGTCGGGTGATCATTCGCCATAGACCGTCACCTTGAAGCGCGAGTAGATGCCGAGAACGCTGAACACCTCGTAGTCGGCGTGATTCACGGTGGTGAGCCCACCGTTCATCGCTGCCGCCTTGATGCTGGCATCGCCGAGCGCGACGGCGCCGAGGTAGTTCGTCACTTCCGACGAACCCATCTTGCTGCCGAGGCGAGTCGCGTCGAAGTCCGCATCGAGCGGAGCCTTGTAGTTGGTGTAGATGAAACCCGGTGCCGGCGTGACCGGCGCCCCGTGCATCCCGGCACAGCCGGTCAGCGCGAGAACACCTGCGCAGCACAGCGCAAGAGCGAAACGCATTGGATGACCTCCCAGTCAATGGGGGAGCCCGTGGGACGTCGAGCTCCGCGAACACTTGCACGGAAGGGACAGTTCCGTCGCGACCGTTGAGAGGGTTACTCCGGCAAACGCCGAAAGCACTTCCTCAACGGCCGTTGGGCGGCGGAGTATAGACGGATGTTCGCTGGGGCCATACCCATCTGGACAGTTTTCGATCGCGATGAAGAACGCGCGATCGATCTCGAGAAAGAGACCGGTCGCGCGCGCTGCCGTTCGCCGTGGCGTCGCCATCTCGCAACTCAGAGCGTGAGATTCTCCGAGATCGTCATCACGAAGTTGTCGTGACCGGCGAACGGTCCGAGTTCGACCTTGATCCCACCAGTGGTCTCGAGCACCCACTTGATCACCCCGAGATCCGTGAGCTCGAGCTTGTCGTGTACCGCACCCTTCGCGAGCTCCACGCACGCTTCGATCATCACGATGTGGATCGAGGTCGCCCAGGTCCCGAACCGACCCCGGAACCCTCGCTCGTCGATGCGGCGGCCGATCTCCTCCCGGATCTTCGCCATGTCCCCCGCCATGTCCTCGGAGATCGAGATCCCGAGCGCGCCGGGGTAGCCGTGGGTCGGGCTCGGACAGCACTGCTCGGGGAAGATCGCGCCCCCCTCGAGCGCCGCCCGGATCAGCGGCTCCTGCATGGAGCAGTTGGTCGAGAAGAACGCGGTGTCCTTGCCGTAGGCCTCGATCTTCCGCGGCACGTCCTCGAGGACGAACTTCTGGGAACCGGCAATTCCCTGGTCACCGGTCGGATCGGGAGCATTCGCGACGACGAACTCCATGTCGTTCTCCTCGCAGACGCGGCGCATGATGTCGCGGCGGTCGGCGAGGATCTTCATCGACATGTGACGAGGAAACGTGTAGTGGATGAACGTCTTCGCGCCCATCGACTTCGCCTTCTCGACGATCGTCTTCCCCCGCATCAGGTCGTCGGTCTGGATCGCGAGGTCCGCGTACTGCGCGATCTGCTCCGGGTCCTCCTGCGGCGCGACGAGCAGGAAGATCACATCATCGCGTTCGCGGCGCACCTTCTTGATCGCCGGCAACGTGCCGGGCACCGCCTGCGCGACGATGATCGCCTTGACAGCGGGGTCCTTCGCCATCTCGGTGATCTGGGTGACCGTCGTCTCCTGCTCCGTCATGAAGTTGTCCGGATAGGTCTTGTGAATGATCTTGTCGGAGCCGTATTTCCGCACGACGTACTCGGCGCCGCGGTACTCGTCCTCCCCCTGCGAGACGGTCCCCGTCAGGATGCCGATCTTGAAGTCGAGGGCGCCGACATCGACCGGCTTGGCCGCCACCTTCGGGTAGACCGGAATCTCGATCTCGCGAGCCGCTGGTGATGTCTCGCCGGAGGAAGCCCCTCCCTTCTTCTCGCAGCCGGGAACCAGGATCAACGAACCCAGCAGGATGCCGAGAAACCCGAGTACGCGATCCGGGCGACGAAGCCGACGGGCGCGGAACATGGCAATGCCTTTCGATCGATGGGCGAAGGGGCACGATTATAGGTGGGGATCGAGCGGAGGGCACCGGAAAGCGGCCGGGTGGGTTCGGTAGGAGCGAGCTCGCCTGGCAGAGATGCACTGGGCGGCGTGTGGTGTCGTTGTCGCACGCCCGAGGCAGCTCCAACGACATCGGCAACCTGCGGGCCCTCTGTCCCGCTCACAACCTCTGGTTCGCTGAAACGACACTTCCGGCGCGCGTTCATCCGACGGAAGATCGACACCGCCCGTCTCGCTTCGTCAACCCGATGATCCACCGGAGACCGATCGCTCCCCGATCGGCTCCCGCCCCACCACAGCTCGGACATCCCCGACAGGATTCGAGCACCTTGCCGACGCCATCGTCCCAACACGCGTCACCCCAGCGGGGGCTGTCCGTACCCGGCGCCCCGAACCCACCGGCGCAGACCTCTCCGTTCCGCGCACGGCCGACCGGGGCCCGTGGCCGTCCCTAACAGTCCGTTGGAACGAAACTCGAAGTGTGAGCCAATACGACTGCGTTTCGCCGGAAGTACTGGCCTTGAAATCTCGGACTCTCGCCTCGAAAGCAGTTTCTCAACGGACTGCTAACGCCGTTTCGTCCTCCAGGCGTGGAGCGCGAGGGTCACGCCGATGACGGCGAAGGCGAAGAACTCGCGGAGGTACTCTCCGACTTGCGGGGAGTCCAAGCGGGCGCCGGCGGTGGAGACGACGACGATCAAGAGGTGGAACAGTACCGTCCCCACGATCGCGTTCCAAATGGTGGCACGACTGACGGTGGCGCCACCGACGAGCAACGCGGCGATCGCGTAGAACCCGACCTGCTCGTGGGACTGGTAGGTGTTCATCACCGCCATGTTCTGCAGGAAGATGATCTGCCCGAACGCGGCGAGGATCATGGAGATGATGATCGCGATGACACGGCATCGGTCCACGCGGATGCCCGACACTTCGGCGACGTGCGAGTCCTGCCCGACGGCGCGGAGGTCCTGTCCGAGCTTGGTTCGCAGGAACCAGGTGAGTCCGAGACAGAGCCCCACGTTGACCAGTAGGGTGAGAATCGGAATCGACGCCCACTTGGTGTCGCCGAACCGGATCGGGATCGAACCGGTGAATCGGTCGCCGAAGACCGACGCCACCGCCTCGCGCACCCAGGACGTCGAAGCGAAGTGCTCGAGCGGGTAGTCGAGTGCCGCCTCGACAGTGGTCAGGTTGACCGTGTTGCGCAACCCCATCAGCGGCACGGCCTGACCGTCGACGATCTTGGTCAACACCACGTCTCCGGCGTGGATCGGGATCACCGGCCCGGCGAGGATCAGGAAGACGAACTGGTAGATCCCGTTCGCGAAGAAGCCGAGGATGATCCCGGTGATCATCTCCCGTCCCTTGGTCCGGTTCAGCAGCAGGCCGGTCAGGTAGCCGAGCAGGATCGCGAGCGGGATCGAACCGGCGGCGGCGACGAAGAGACCCGTCAGGCCGCCGATCTCGCCGTTCTGGACGAAGATCAGCCCCGCCTGACCCGCCATCGCCCCGAGCACGATGCCGAAGTTGAGCCCCAACCCCGCGACGATCGGGATGATCAGCGAGAGCACCAGGAACAGGTTTCGGAAGACCCGCTCCGAGACGTCGCTCGAAACACGGCTCAGCTCGAGATCCGCCAGGACGATGACGATCGCGCTGATCGCGAGGAACATGATCGGCACGGTGTTGTTGCGGAGGAGGTCTCGTCGGCGCTCGGTGCGGTTCGCGTCGCTCATCGCCGACCTCCCGTCACCCGGGTCAGTGCGTAGAGGATCACCCCGTTCTGGATCATCAGTCGCGCGATTTCGGGGAGATTCGACAGGCTGCTGGCGTACTCGGACCCTTCGACGAGATCGTTGACCACCGGGAGCGACGTCGTCAACAGCGACTGGAACAGCAGAGTGCCGAGCACGACGTGGAACACGGTCGCCTTCCTGAGCGACGCCCCTCCGAGGAGCAGCGCCGCGACGATCTGGAACGCCATCCAGAGCGGCGCCTTGTACAGCTGGTAGAACCCGTACGACTGGGAGTAGACCAGGATGCCGGCCGCGCCGAGCACGGTCGAGATCGCCGTCGCGCCGATGCGCATGCGCGGCACCGAGATCCCGATGGACCGCGCGTACTGCGGGTTCGCCCCGGCCGTGCTCATCGCGACGCCGAGCCGCGTCCGCAGGAAGAGTCCCATCAGCGTGCAGGCCAATGCCCAGTAGATCAGCAGACCGACCGGAACGAAGAACCCGGTGTAGTTGCGGTGCGGAACCCAGGACCGGGCGACCACCGCCGCGGCGTCTCGATCTCCATCACCGCGGGCGGCCGGCTCCTGGGTGCCGAAGTCGAAAAGGGCGTGAAGGGCGTTCTCTATTCCGCCCGCTCCCTCCTCGGTCGACCGCGGCCAATGGTCGAGGATCCGAGTGTAGTAGTCGTCGATCAGCACGGTCTGCCGAACGCCCTTGCCGCCGATCGGAAGCACCAACTCCGGAGAGCGCACCGGGATCAGGAGCCAGACGACACACATGAACGCGATGGCGCCGAAGCCGACGTAGATCCCGACCATCATCTCCTGACCGCGAACGCGCTCGAGGAGCCAGCCGAAGAGCAATCCACAGACCGCAGCGAGCGGGAGCGCGACCAGGTGAGCGAAGAAGAAGCCGCTCCAACCGCGAGCGAGGGCCTCGTGCGTCGAGAACATGCCGAACGGCGAGGCCGCGACGAACTCCATTCCCACCACCCCGCCGACGAGCCCGCAGACGATCCCGAGCGGGAGCCCGAAGTTCAAGCCGTTGCCGGCGCGGACCGGCAACAACAACGCGAGCACCAGCACGCCGTTCATTCCGGATCGCACCAGACAGTCGCCGAGCAACTTGCCGAGGTTCTCGTCCGTGGCGGTGGCGGCGACGATCCAGATCACGCCGAGGAACGCGACGATGATCCAGCGAGCGACACCGAAGCCGACGATCCCTTCCCGCAGCGCACCGAGGAGCCGAGAGGTCATGCGGCCTCCCCACTCATCAGGAGCCCGAATCGGACGTCCGGCGCGTCCGGCGGCAGGATGCCGGCGACCTTGCCCTCCGAGACGATGGCGATGCGGTCGCAGATCGAGCGGAGCTCCAACAGCTCGCTCGACGTCATGACGATCGTCAGGTTCTTCTCGCGATTGAGCTCGATCAGCAGGTCGAGCACGAGCTTCTTCGCGCCGACGTCGATCCCGCGCGTCGGCTCGGAGACCAACAGGATCTCCGGGTCCAACACCATCGCGCGGGCCAGGCAGACCTTCTGTTGGTTGCCTCCGGACAACCGTCCGACCGGTTGCGTCGGTCCGGTCGTGCGCACGTCCAACCGATCGATCATCGTCTCGGCGTGCGCGCGAACCGCGGCGCGGTCCAGCCACGCCAGCCACGACCCGAAGCCTTGGCGAGGACCGCGGACGAACTTCGCGAGAACCTCGATCCCAGGAATCGCGATGTTCTGCTCGATCGACTCGTCGAGGATCAGCCCGACACCGCGTCGATCTTCGGAGACGAACGCCATGCCGGCACCCAACGACTCACGCGGGTCGTTCAGATGCAGCGCGCGCTCCCCGACCCGAATCGTTCCCGTCGCGGGCTGAAGTCCCATGAGACCGTTCGCGATGCCGATCTTCCCCTGCCCGGCCAGCCCTCCGATGCCCAGGATCTCACCGCGGTGGACATCGAGATCGAGCCCCCGCACCTGCTCGCCCGACATGTCGACGCGCAGATCGCGAACGCTCAGCGCGATCTCCGGATCGAGCGATCGGCCGGACGCCGAGGCGGGCACACCGGGCTGGTCGAGCGCGCGCCCGACCATGGTCTCCGCGATGTGCTCGACGGAGGTCTCCTCGCGGGCGCCGACCCAGACGCGACGACCGTCGCGCAGGATCGTCACTCGGTCCGCGACGCACATCACCTCGTCGAGCCGATGCGTGATGAAGAGGATCGCGATCCCTTGGTCGGCGAGCTCGCGCATCACGCCCAACAGGGTCTTCGCCTCCGACTCGGTCAGGACCGCGGTCGGCTCGTCGAACACCAGGACCTCGAGCGAGTCCTTGTCCACCTCGCGCGCGATCTCGACGAACTGCATGTGTCCGACGGGGAGCCCGCTCACCAAGGTCTCGGGCGTGAGATCGAGATGGATCCGCTGCAGTGCGTTTCGGGCATCGCGGGTCATCGCCTCGCGATCGAGGCGCTGCAGACGTCTCCCGAACCGGCGCGTGATGAGTCCCGCGATGAGCGGCTCGCGGTTGAGCTTGATGTTCTCGGCGACGGTGAAGCCGGGAATCAGCATGAACTCCTGGTGCACCATGCCGACTCCGGAGGCCATCGCCTCTTCCGGCGAGGCGAACGACACTGGCTCCCCCTGCAGCCGCACATCGCCTTGGAACCCACCGGTATCGCGGATGACCGGCATGCCGAACAGGATGTTCATCAGCGTGGACTTGCCCGCGCCGTTCTCGCCGAGGAGCGCGTGGATCTCGCCCCTCTGGAGCGTCAGCTCGACGTCATCGAGCACCACGTTGCCGTAGTACTCCTTGCGGATCCCACGCATCTCGAGAGCGGGCACGTTCACGATCGAACCTCACTGACGACGACCATCGATGAATCGAAGACCGGCGTTCTTGCAGGATGCGGTGAGTCGGTCAAGTCGATGGGGCCAAAAGAGGCTCTCCTCGTCGCGTCACTCCGGTAGGCTCATACTTCGAGTTTCGACGGGTGTGCCGGGCGCAGGAAGCTCGGGCTCTCGGCCGGAATGAGTTTCTCGACGGACTGCTAGTCGAAGCACGCTTCGATCCGGCGCAGGGTCGCCGCGTCCAGCTCGATGGAGAGCGCCGCGCAGTTCTCGCGAACCTGTTCGGGTCGGGTCGCGCCGGTGATCGCGCTGGAGACGCCGTCGCGCGTCAACAGCCACGCGAGAGCGATCGCGCCCGGCGCGTGCTCCAGCTCCCGACAGAGAGCAGTGAAACGTCGGCTGCGCTCGCGATTCGCATCCGTCAGCGTCTCCTGCAACCACTCGGTCGTCGCGCCTCGACTGCCGGCGGGAACCGTGTCGTCGTACTTGCCGGTCAACATCCCCTGCGCGAGCGGGCTCCAGAGGACGAGCCCCATCCCGAGCTCGAGCGCCGCGGGCTGGATCGCGGCCTCGATGTGTCGGTCGAGCAGGTTGTAGCGCGGTTGCTCGACCGCCGGGCCCGTGCGGTTCCGGCGATCCGCGATGGCGTGCGCATCCCGGAGCTGGTCCGCCTCCCAGACGCTCGTCCCCCAGTAGAGGATCTTCCCGGCGCGGATGAGGTCGTCCATGGCGACGACCGTCTCCTCGAGGGGCGTCTCGGGGTCGAAGCGATGACAGAAGTAGATGTCGAGGTAATCGACGCCCAAACGCTGGAGGCTCGCGTCGATGCTCTCGCGTATGTGCTTGCGACCGAGCCCGCGATCGTTGATCCCCGTGCCCATCGGCCAGTAGACCTTGCTCGAGATCACGAGATCCTCACGCCGATAGTCGGAGAGCACCTCGCCGGCCACCAGTTCCGCATTCCCTCGCGCATAGACATCCGCGAGATCCACGAAGTTCATCCCTTGCTCGATCGACTCGTGGACGACCGCCCGCGTCTCGTCGGAGCCGAGGCTCCCGCCGAACGTGATCCAGCCCCCGATCGAGAGCGCACTGACACGAAGGCCGTGGCGGCCGAGTTGGCGGTATTGCAACGCAAGCTCCTCACTGGACGATGGTCGTGCAGAGCCTACCGAAACCGCGACGCCCGATCGAGGAGCGACGTCGCTTTCCAACGGGAATCGGGGAGTGTCGCACCGAGCCGACACTCCCCGATTCGAGATCGACCGAGTCTTCGAACGAGTTGTCAGATCCGATCGAACTCGAGACCGGTCTCCGTTTCGATCGCTCGCCATCCAAACGCGCCGATCGCACGCTTGGAGGTCGGGCGCGCCGTGAAGTCCTGGAAAGCCCGCGCGCACTCGCCGGAGCTTGCCGATGCAACGACCCCGAACGTGACTCGCGGGTCCGCGCCCACCGCCTCCAGGGCGTGCCACGCCAAGCTCATCAGGACGAGGTGATCTCGGAGATCCGGACGACACTCGACGATCGAGGAGTAGACCAACGCGACGGTCACGTCACGAATCACGCGAGCGGGCGCGGATGTGTCCGCAGCGAGCTGCCGAGCCTTCGGAAAGTCCCACTCTCGATCGAACTTCCACCCTTCGCGAATGGAAACGCGATCGTCCAGGTGATCCAAGTACCACTCAGCGATCTCGAGGGCTGCCCTCCTGGGATCCGCGAGGTCGAGGACGTGTTGGTACGGAAGACTCAATTTCCTCCTCCAGCGGAAGCGGGGTGACGGAGGTAGTCGCCATCCCACACATACCCAGCGTTCTCGAGTTGGTTCAGTTCGCTGGAAAAGACCGTCGGCTCCCCGGCGAGCGGACCATCGGTCTGGATCATGTTACCGTCCAACGGTGAGGCGGTGTAGAAGTCCTGCTGCCGGTCGATTCCCTCCTGCACCCAAGCGTCATTCCTTTCCAGGGTCCAGTGCGGATCGTCGAGAACGTCGTGGCCGTCCCAGCCCTTCGCGACCTTTGTGTCGTAGTGCCGCCCGATGACCTTCACGTCGTCCACGTGCCCAGCCGGCACGTCGTCCAAGTGCTTCGCGATTCCGGAGGCGAGATCCGCAGCCTCGTCCGCCTTGCTGAGCCACTTACCTGCCCCAGCCGTCACGATGCCGAGGACACCCCACAACGCCGCCCCGTAGTTGCCGTCGTAGATCTGGATTCCGGTGTCAATGACCCCGGCAACCGTTCCGATGGGTCCGGGCGCGTAACTCGCCACCTCGACCGCTCCCCGGAAATCGAAGTTCTCGATCTCGTTCTGCAGGCCCGCCAGGGGGTGTTTCAAATAGGTCTCGGCGAACTTGCTCTTGAGGTAGTCGAGTCCCTGGAGGAACTCACCCTTCTCCCAGGCGGGGGCATGATCGAGAGAATCCTGAGTCTCCGCCCATGCCAGGCTGATGACCTTGATCTTCTCCTCTCCGGTCAACTCGTCGAACGTGTCGGAGCCGAGGCCCAGGAAGTCCTGGTTGTCGGCCACGTACTCATCCATCGCCTGATCGTTGGCTTCGTAGTACTTGCTGTCGGCCTGCGGACCCGGAAGCTGATCCCCCGGCTGGACGCCTTCCCCCGCCAATCCTGAAGGATCTCGGAATCGGAACGGGTTGTTGTACGCGTACTGGTAGAGGTTGAGAGAACCTCCACCTTCCTGGAGGGGGTCCCGAGAAACGAATCGCTCCAGAGTAGAGTCGAGGAATCTCGCACCGAGACGCGAGAGCCCGAGGGCGTAGTCGTACGGACGACCGAGAAACAGGAGATCGTTGTCCTGTGTCGACCCACCGAGGACACTTCCGGTACTGTCTCTCGGCGTACCGAAGGGATCGTACTGAATCACTTCGAGAGAACTGGCGCCGTCGTGAATCAGATGTACGTTCCCGAACGGATCTCGATCGAGGAAGTCCTCTTGCCCACTGCCACGTTGTCGCCAGATCCCGTGCGGCCCGTAGAGATAGGAGCGCAGGTCACCGTTTCGATCGCTGCTCATCACGAGCGACCCGAGGTAGTGGTACTCGGTGGATGCACCCACGCTACCCGAGCGCTCCAAGAGGCGCCCGAGACCGTCGTGGGTCCAGTCGACGACTAGAACCGTGACCGATCCCACCTTTGATGTCGCGCGAAGTGGACGCCCCAGCGCATCCCACTCCCAGGTCAGTGACCGATTCCCGTAGGTTCGCTGCGCCTCTTCTCCGCGACCCGTGTAGGTCAGGGGGTCGAAGGGAGCGTAGGAGGTGTC
>JAGQRC010000765.1 GCA_020425835.1 Planctomycetota bacterium
GCGACATCGGTCTGGGCGCACCGCTCCCGGTAGGCCAGGACAGCGTCGTCGGCCCGCTTCCGTGCGTGCTTCGGTCCGATCGCCACGGTCGCGCGCGCGAACACAGCCATCCAGAACTCGCGTTCTTCGGCCATCTCCAGGGTCAGCGTGGGGGCGGTCATGACGGATCGCTCTCCCCTCGAAGTTCTCGCATGCGTCGCCAGGTCTTCGGCGCGCTTCCGCTAGGCAATTCTTCGAGGTACAGCGCGGTCAGTTCATCCCAGCGATCGACGAGCCCTCGCCACTCAGGATACACCGCGGCGACTTCGTGCATCCGCGAACGCCAGGCTGGGAAGCGGGCGAGGAGGCGATGGCATCGCCCAAAGTCAGCCGGATCATGCGGGACGTCTGGGCCGTGGGGACACGGCACTTCGCGGCCCGTCATCACCGACCAGATCACCTTGCTCGAAATTCCGGTGTCGGACCCTGCGATCCACTCGGACTCCAGGTCTCGGGATCCGATCGCCTCGAGTCGCATGTCGATGACGAGGTCCCGGAGACATCCGGCGCAGTCGACGGAGTCGAGCGAATCCTCTGCGCTGAGGTCATCACTCGGCCCGAGTTCGTCGAGCGCGACCCCGCACCGAACGACGATCGCGTACGCGCTACACTCTGGCTTCAGGAGATGCGTGGTCATGTCAACTGCTCAGCCCGCACGATGTGCGCCCACTCGATCAGCGAGATCAGGAGCCACCCCACCCACGCGAGCGGCCAGAGGCCAGACGACGTCTCAGCGGCGCGCGAGCACGCCGTGGCTCGGCGTCGGTGCCAGGCGGCCCGGATCGGACGGGGGACGAGCCACGCGAGCAGGACGGCGATGAGCGCGATGGCGGCGACGGCCAGGGCTCCGGGGGCGAGGCCGAAACTCCAGCCTGACGCGTAGAACGTGAGCGCGGAACTTGCGGCGGCGGCCGCGTAGATCGTTGCGTAGAACATGCCCGCTCGAACCCGATGGGCGCGGTGTCATTCCCGACAAGCGCGGTCCTCGAGTTCCCAGAGCACCGCGCACAGGAACCCGTGTCGGCGGCCAGCGCGGACGAACCGGACGAGGCGACCAATCACGCGCCCCTCGCGGGATCGACCGCCGACTCCCATCGCGGGTAGCCGAACCGGCCGAAGAATTCGGTGAGCGCCCTCGAGCTCGGATGCGCTGGCGATAGCACTCCAGCGTCGACCTCGACCACGCGCAGCGAGACGAGGTCCCGGTACATGCGGAGCTCGGCCGCGTGATCCCGCAAGCATTCGCCGAGCGGAGGCGAGACGAGCATCCAGTTGGCGAGCGCTTGCTCGAGCGACCCGCGCTCCGCGAGGATCTTCGCGGCCGTCTTGCGCCCCACTCCGGCGAGGCCGGGGATTCCGTCGGATGCGTCGCCAGCCAACGCGAGCAGATCGCCGAGACGGTCGGGTGCGACGCCGAAGCGAGCCCGAACCTGGTCGGGTCCGAGCAAGACGATCTCGCCGTGCTCGCGTCGCATCTGGCGAACGCCTGGTCGGACCAACTGCAGCAAGTCCTTGTCGTTGCTCACGATGACGACCGAGCACCCTCGCTCGACCAGGGCCTCGGTCCAACTGGCGACCAGGTCGTCCGCCTCGAGTCCAGGATGCCTCTGCGGCTGGAGGCCAAGGGCCGCGCATGCCTCGTCGATCAGCGGCCACTGAGCCTCGAGCGCTGGATCGCGCTCGCTTCGGTCCGCCTTGTACTGCGGCCAGACCCCCGTCCGCCAACTCGGTCGCGAGTCGAAGCACGGCACGATCCAGCGTGACTGAATCCGCCCCATGAATCCGCGAAGCCTCCGGATCGAGCGCACCCAGCCGATCACCGCATTCAGCGGCGTCCCGTCCGGGGCCGTGTAGCCGTCGACCGCGTGCGAGTGATAGACGCGATGGACCAGGTTGTCGCCATCGAGAACGAAGACGATGTCTCCGATCTGCGGGGCGTCAGTCATCGTGGGTCTCCACCACGAAGACATGCACGAGAAGTCCGTCGACTCGGACCGTCGCGGTGCGGATGGTCGAGAAATCGACGAACCGCTCCTCGCCATCGAGCACCAACTCCAGGCCATCTCGGACCGTGTCGTCGGCGCTGCTGTCCTCTTCGCCGAGTCGGTGCGCGAGGTCGAGGATCTGTTGAGCACCCTCGATGCCAGACCGCACCTCGACCAGTGGGCTTGGGGAGTGCTTTGCTATGATCAACTCCGTCGCTCGCCGCTGAGCCTTCGACACGAGCCACGCGCGGAGTCCGGAGTCCCAGCGCCGCGACGCCGCTGGGAGTGCCTTCAGGTCGGCGACGAACGCATCGTCGTAGGGTCCGATAACCGCGAGCTCGCCTGACCCCGTCTCAGTGATTTTCCACGTGCTCATGTGGTCGGAATCCGATCCGGACCAGGATCATTCCTCGGGAGTTCGGCCCAGCGTAACCCAGATCAAGTGGCGGCCGCAGTAACGCTTGCCATCGTGCTCGCCGATGGCCGGAGCCCGTGCGTCGAGCAC
>JAGQRC010000766.1 GCA_020425835.1 Planctomycetota bacterium
CGACCGACGCCACGGTTCGGGCGATCGAGGGGATCCAGGGCGTGCACCGCCTGGAGCGGCGCGGGTCGCGGATGGAGCTGCACGTGAACGAAGCGGAGATCGCGGTGCCGGACCTCCTCCTCGAGGTCCAGCGTCTCGGGGGGAGGGTCCGCATGTTCCAGCCGGACGCGCTCGACATGGAAACGGCGTTCCTGCGCCTGACGCGGGGGAAGACGTCGTGATCTCCCGCTTCCTCCCGTTGGTCAGCAAGGAGCTCGAGGAGCAGGCGTCGCGCCCGCGGACCTACGCGACGCGCGCGGTCTTCATCGTCGTCCTCTTCGGCACGTTCGGCACGATCTTCGTCTCGACCGTCGGGACTGCGGTGGATCCGTTGTTGGTCCTCGGAAAGGGGGGACGGCTCTACGAATCGCTGATCACGCTCCTCGTCGCGTACGTCACGATCGTCGTTCCGATCTTCGTCAGTGGTGTGATCAGCGCCGAGCGATCGACCGGGAGTCTGGAGCTCCTGCGAATGACGACGCTCGGTCCGACGGCGATCGTCGTGCAGAAGTTCATCGGTCGAATGATCCCGGTGCTCTGCAACCTCCTGGTCGCGGTCCCGGTGCTCCTCTTGACCTATGCGTTCGGAGGGGTGGAGCTCGAGGCGCTGGCGCGGGCGGCGGCGGTTCTGGTCGCGACGGCACTCCTCTTCTCCGCGGTCGCCCTCGACATGTCGTGCGCGGCGCGATCGACCGAGTCCGCGGTCGGCCTGACGGGGATCGTGATCGTCGTCCTGACCCTGTGCGCCGTCGCGATCCAGACGACCCTGGCGACGCCGGGTTGCTGGCTCGGCCAGGCGTTGTGCCCGCCGCTGACGATCGGATTCGGTCCGGCGGGCGCGACACCGATGTCCGTGGTCCTGGGGCAACTCGGGATCGTCTCGGCGACGACCCTGATCTTCCTCGTCGACGCGGCGCGGCGACTCACCGCGGGAGTGGAGATGTCGGAGCGCGCGGACGAGCGGACAGCGCGCACGGGATCGCCGAACTCCTCGAGGAACCGGCTCCCTACGGGTCGCCCGATCGCGTGGCGTCAACGTCATCGGAGCACGCTCGCGAAGCCGCAGACGATCGCCGTCGGAGCGCTCGCCGGGGCGTTGGTCTCCTTGGCGTTCGTTGTGGTCGTCGCCCGGTCCACCGGGGTGGCGTTGTCCCATGCGATGTTCGTCCGACGGGGCACCGTCTCGATCCTGGCGGCTTGGTGGGTCGGCGGACTCCTCGTCTCCACCGCGGCGACGGTGATGTCGATCACCTCCGAGAGGACGCAGAAGACCTTCGAGGTGCTGATGACCACGCCGTTGTCGGGTGCAGAGATCCTTCTCGACAAGCTGATCGCGGTGCGTCGGCTGCGGACCGGTCTCTGCGTCCTCGCGCTGGGACTCGTCGCGTACTGTTGGAGGGCGGGCTACTTCTCGCGGGAGGAGGCGGTGCGGATCGGCATTGCGTTCACCGCGGGATCGATGGTGCAGGGCGCGCTGTTCGGTTGGCTCGCGGTGACGATCGGGCTCCGCACGAAGGATCCCCACCGAGCCACGGTGACCGTTCTGTCGCTGTTGGTGTTGGTGTCGCTCCTCCCGGTGATCGGACGAGCGAACATCGCCATCTCGGGTCTGCTGTCTCCGCTCGCGTTGGCGATGCGCGAGCTGGAACCGGTTTGGAGCGGCGCGAAGGTACCGTCGAACGACTTTCCGCTGATCGCGGTCGCCATCCTCCATGGCGGTGCGAGCCTCTGGTTACGTCAGGTCTGCCTGCGCAACGCGGACCGCTTCCTCGGACGAGCCGAGTACGACTGGTGGAGTCGACAGCGCTTCAATTCGCCGTTTCGCTGAGCCGTCCCGGCGAATGGGCGCAGCGTGGCGAGTGGGTCGCCCTCACCCGATGCGGAGCAGTGCGTGAGTCAGCGCTGCCGCGCCATAGGCCAGGCCGGTCATCACCGCGAGCTGGAGAGCCGCCCAGCGCCAGCCGCCCGCTTCTCGACGAGTCACGGCCAAGGTCGGGAGGCACTGCATCGCGAGGACGTAGAAGACGAGGAGGCTCCAGCTGGTCGCCCGATCCAACAGGGCCGTGCCGTCGTCCCGTTTCGCGTGTCGGACGACGTCGATGAGGCTCGGATCCTCGATCTCGCCCTTCTCGTCGATGCCGAGCATGACCAGGAGCGTCGATACGAAGACCTCTCGCGCCGCGAAGCTCGACAGCACGCCGATCGAGAGCTGCCAGTCGTAGCCGAGTGGGGCGAGGATCGGCTCGACCGCCACCCCGAGGCGCCCGGCGACACTGTGACGCAGGGTCGACCGACTCTCGAGCTGCTCCGCTCGATCGACGAGCGTCTCCGCCTCGGCGGGATCGGACGACGCCTCGGCGCGCGCGCGAAGATCGAGGGCTTCCGGCGGCGCCTCGGAGCCCGGGAAGTGACTCAGCACCCAGAGGACGACACAGATCGACAGGATCACCGTCCCCGCCTTGCGCAGGAAGATCGAGCCGCGATCCCAGG
>JAGQRC010000767.1 GCA_020425835.1 Planctomycetota bacterium
AGGGTCCTCCAGGAGCGATCCCTTGAAGAACATCAGCGCGCACTGTTCCTTGAAGCCCTGAAGGATCGCGATGTTCCCGTGTTCGGTCGTATAGCAGGGCTTGCCCCACTTCAGCTCTTCGGTCAGTTCGCAGTCGAGCAGGATCGACCGCAGCCGCTCCAACTCTTGGCGCCACGTTCCCGCGCGCTTCAGGAACGCGTCGACCTTGGCATTCATGTTCCGCCTCCCCCTCGTCCGATCCCCGACGTCGCCCGACGCAGAGCCTGGAAGCAGCCACTCTACAACCTGAACGAGCCGTCGACACGCCCGAGGAACTCGCACCAGTCGACGAGCCGAACGAGCTCCGCCAAGTCCGTGACGTCGTCGGGGGTCCAATCCCGATGCGTCAATCCACCCGCAACTCGCTCGGAATCTCCTCCAGTGCGAACGGCCCGAACAACTGCTGTCGCCCGGTGCGCCACTTGTTCCCGCGCTCGGCGTCGGCGGGGCGCTCGACGAGGAAGTGGATCCCCTTGGCGCCGTGCGGCAGCAGCCAATCCACGGATATTCCGAGGGCGACCTCCGGGAACTGTCGGGAACCGAGGGAGACGTTCTCCCCCTGAGGGCCGGTGGGCGGCGGACCGAAACAGAGCGCGATCCTCACATCGCCCGGTGGGGCCCCCGGGGCGGCTCGCAACATCAGCGGTCGGGAGACCAGCCGATCGCGCAGATCGATGACCCCGACATCGATGCAACCCGTCGCATCGGCTCGGGGCAAGGCGTCGCCACCGATCCGATGCAGCACTTCGTGCAGACCGGTCGATACCGTCACCTCGGTCAGCGCCCCGGAGAGCGGGGAGGAGAAGCGACCCTCCTCGTCGAACAGCACCCAGATCCGACGGCGCTCACCACCGCCATCGTGCACCGAGATCACGACCTCGACTCCTCGACTGCCGATGCCCTCCGGCAACCGGAGTTGGCCGACCAGGACATGCTCGGACGTCGAGGAAGGCGGATCGACCGGCGGCTCATCGCGAGAGGCACAGGCGACACAGCTGACGACCAGCACGAAGAGGGTGAGGGGAGTGGGGGATCTCAAGTGCCTTCGTTTCCAGCAGAGAGCGAGTTCGCGTCGCCAGCGTACTCGATGGAGGAAGCGATGCCGTTCCTGGCCTGCCGGGGACGCCCAGGGAGCTGTCGTGGTCAGTCGTGGAACCGAATCTCCACCGGGCTGTCGGACGGCGAGAGACCGCGGAGTTCGACCCGGTCCGCGCTCTCGTAGACGCGGTCAATCGACTCGACCGGGGCGGCTCTCAGTTCGGACAGCGATGGCCATGCCAGCAGCCGGTAGGTCCGACCTGCCGGAACCGAGAATCGGAACTCGCCCCGGTCATTGGTGACGGCAGTCGCCTTGGGCCGCACGGAGCTCTCGTCCGGGCGATCGAAGAGGAGAATCCACGCGTTCGAGACGGGATCGCCGCTCGAGGTCGAGGCGGTACCGAACAGCGGCATCAACGGCGCGAGTCTCAACAACACGGAACGGTCGCCGGCCCGGACACCGTGGATCTCGATGTCGGTGAACTCCCCCTCGAACTTCGTTGCCGCGCGAACGGAGTAGGTTCCCGCGGCGAGCCCTGTGAACGAGAACTCGCCGCGCTCGTCGGTGACCACGGGCGGGAAGGGTCGAGACGGCTCGGTCTCGCTGCGGAGGTGCACTCGGACTTTCGCGAGTCCAGCGCCATCGGAGTCGACCACGGTGCCGCACAGGTTGGAGCCGAGTTCGACCGTCATTGTGATGTCCACGGAGTCGCCGGGGTTCGCGAGCAGCAGTTCGCGGGACGCGAGGAAGTCGGAGTCGACCACCTCGACCCGGTAGCTCCCGACGGCGAGTCCGCGAAACTCGACGACACCGTCGTCGTTCGCTGTTCCGGACTCCCGGAGAAGTCGTGTCACCTGCGAAGCGAGGTGGCGCTCGAAGCCTTCGTGGAGCGCGTCTCGATCGAGAGGACTCAGGGTCACCTCGAGCCCTGGAATCCTCGTCGCCTCACCATCGATCAGTGTGCAATGGACCCAGCACTCCGGATCGAGGACGAACTCCCCGAGATCGGACCGGTCGTCCTCACTGTCATCGGCCGGGGAGAGCAAACGCCACTGGGTTCCAAAGGTGTCCGCGCCGACGACGAGGAGGCTTCCACTCCTCTGATCGAAGCGTCGCAGCTCGAATTGACCGTCGGCGTCAGTGCGGGTGGTGTGAGCCAGAGTCGTGAGTGCTTGGCCGCGGAGACGAGCCGGATTGTCGCTTCGAGCCACACTCTCTTCGATCCGCTGGGGCAACAGGAGCCCCACGAGCGCATCCGGAATGGGGGCGTGGTCCCGATCGACGATCTGCCCGTGAATCGCTGGGCCCAGCCGCTCGAGCTCGATCCGCGCGCGGTCGATGCCGTTGATCGGCCAGACCAAGACGACGCGGGTCGCAAACCCGTCGGCGCGGACATGGAGCTGGCGACCAACGTGCGCACCGAATGGACCGATGCGGAACCAACCCT
>JAGQRC010000768.1 GCA_020425835.1 Planctomycetota bacterium
TGGTCGAAGCTCCTCGGACGATGAGCGGGCTGGCTCGAGCCCCGCGGGAGCGCCTCGAGACGCTGGCCGAGCTGCGGACGACTCCGGGACTCACGGTCGGCTTCGACGAGCGACACGTCTGGTTTCGGTTCGAGGAGTGGACACGAGAGCACCAGGCGCTCCTGCGGTCGATCCCCGACGTCGAGTGCTTCGACGAACGCGACGGTCGACTCTTCCCGTTGGGGGGCGGCGTCGCGATCGAGGTCGCGCCTTCCGCCGCCTTCGCCCCCGCCGTCGAAGTCCTCTCCGTCACCTTCGACGAGCCGCGAACGCCGACGGTGCCCCCGCCGCGGCTGTCCCTCCGTCTCGAGCGTTCGAGCGACCCGCTCCCGACCCGACTCCTGCGCGTTCCCGCGCGCGATTGGTTCGACTTCGTGGTTCGCGCCCCCGAGGCGCGCATCGCACCGCTGCGGTTCGCCGCGACTCGAACGGAGGCGTTGATCGCGGGGGACCCGCTCCCGCCGTTGCCCGGACGACGATTCACGATGCGTCACGGCATCGCGCTTCCCGCGGGGTATCGACTCGCTCCGGTCGATGCGCCCGAGCTCCTCGCGGGTCTGCTCGATCTCCGGGAGGAGGAGATCGCACTCTTCGCCGAGGCCACGCTCACGACCTACGATCGGCTCGATCCGGAGTGCTGGGTCGCTGCGAGTCGCGCCTCGGTCCGCGAGACCTGGAAGTACGCGTTCGAGGAGCGACGCCCGTGATGCCGCTGTACACGGAGAAGGACTACCTTCGACCCGGCGCGGCGTCGCCGTGGCGATGGTCCGAGGACTTCTCCGAGATCATCGCGCACTCCCCCGGTGACGCGCCGCCGCACGAACGCGATGCCGCGCACGGCGCGCTGATCGTCTTCCGCGAGGAGCTCGCCCGCTTGCTCCGGGTATTCGAGGGTGACGGGCTCCCCGACCTCGACAGCATTCTCGCGGTCCTCGCCGTCGCTCGTCACCCCACTCTCGCACGGGAGCGCCGCGCGCTCGACGACGACGCGCGAGCGCTGCTCGAAGCGGTGAGCGCGCTCCCCGAGGATCTCCGCGGCGATCTCGAGGCGAATCAGCGACTCCTCGCCACGATCTTCGAGTCGGCGCCCCGCACGACGGATGCGATGGAGACGCTCATGGTGATCCGAGCGCTCCTCTCCGGCGTGCATTTCGCCGGCACTGCGTCGTCGCGCCGGCCCTCGAAGAGCGCGGCCACGACGCGTCTTCCCAGAGGAGACGTCGCGCTCACCGCGGCATCCGCCGACATCGACCCGCGCTCACTGGAGGAGCGACTGCGATCCGGCGTGCCACACACACCGGGGTCCGCGCCGATCGCCGCGCTTCCGGAGCTGCTTCGCGGCTTCATCGGATCGCTGCTCGGAGACCCGGAGCTGACGCGGTTCGCGCGCTTGGTCGAGGGGATCCTCGCCGCCAGCAGTGTTCCACGCCTTCGACGACCCACGGAGGACCTGCCCGTGGGCGGAGTCTCCGACCTCTCGAACCGGGGACCGATCGAACGCATTCTCTCGAGCGAGCTCGCTCACGACGCGGACACGTTCGCGATACGCGTCGCGCTCGACGAAGCGCTCTACCTCCGACGCGAGTCTCCGCCCCGCGATCCACCGACGACCCGACGCATCATCATCGACAGCGGACTGCGCACCTGGGGCGTCCCCCGCGTCTTCGCGACGGCCGTCGGGTTGGCGCTCGCCGCCGAAGGATCGTCCGACACCGAGATCACGATCTACCGCGGTGGTCGTACGGCGACACCGATCGAGCTCCACCATCGCGAAGGGCTGCTCCAGCAGCTGCGGGCCTCGGACGCCTCGCTCGACTGCGCCGGCGCACTGGCCGCGCTCGCCGAGACGACGGTCGAGCGTGACGAGGAATCCGAGTCGGTGGTCGTCGTCCACGAGAGCGCGACCGAGCAGCCGGAGCTGATCGCGGCGCTGAGACTCCTGCCGACGCCGCTCTACGTCGCGACGGTCCACGAGTCGGGTCGGTATCGGCTCTGGCGGTACGGGTCCCGAGGACGGACACCGATCGCGGAAGCGCAGTTCTCCCTCGCCGATGTGATCGACGCGGACCCCGAGCAGCCGGCGACGCCCGACCTGCTCGAGGAACGACGGCTCGTGCGTGGGCCGAAGCTCCTCGATCTCGCGCGTCTACCGTTCTCGATCGACGTCGACCTGCGCGACGCGGTCACTCTGCTCACCGAACGAGGGCTGATCGCAGTGACACCGGTCGGCGGCTTGGTCCACGTGCCGCAGCCCGGCGGCCGAGCGAACGAGCTGTCCCACGCGATACCGACGGGTCGAGTGCTCTGGCTGGGAAGACGTCACGATGAAATGCGCATCGTCGTCGCGGAGTCCCACCTCGAGGTGACCGCGATCGTCGTCGACGGAGCGCGCGGTGAAACACGGCTCTCGCGTCACGCGATCCCGGGAGCGAGGAACGAGATCGTCGAGCGCGCGGAGTTCCGATTGGGCGGACATCTCGCCGTC
>JAGQRC010000769.1 GCA_020425835.1 Planctomycetota bacterium
TGGGCTGGTGCCCACTCGCGGTCGCCACCAGGCGGAACTCGCCCGCGCCGCCGAGCTGGTCGAATACGTACTGACCATCGGGCGCCGCCACCGCTGACGCCATCGGGGGGTACAGACGGGACAGGACCACTTCGACGATGTCTTGGTCATCCGAGTTCTGCTGATAGATGTACAGCTCGGCTCCACCGACGACTCCGCCGTCTCCGGATCGAACGACACCGGTGAGCTCCCCACCGAGTTCGAGGACGAAATCGACGTCGCGGCTCCCCGCGCGGACGTATCGACGCGCAGCGGGCGCGTGCCCCTTGCCGACGCAGCGCAGCCGGTAGTTCGTGTCCTCGAGACCCTGGATCTCGTAGTAGCCCTGCGAATCGGCGACGGCGGCGATGCCCTCCTCGGACTGCAGCTTCTCGAGATCGATCAGCACCTGCAGTCTCTCGACGAGAGTCGCATCCTCGCGGACCCGCTCGAGGAACGCGCTCACCGTCGCCCCCGGGATCGGGTCCCCGGAGACGCTCATCACTCGTCCCGAGATCGTCAGGCCGCTGACCAACCGGAAAGCGAGGGCCTGCGTCTCCTGTCCGACCACCAGCGTTCGCTCGATGCGACCCTCTTGGAACCCGGGGTAACGCGCGATGAAGAGGTAGGGCCCCGCGCGCAGGCCGGCGAAGTCGAACGATCCCTCGGACGACGATTTCTTCTCGCCCACGAGCTTGCGCTCCGGCTGTCCCGTCGAGTGGCTCACCGCGTACGCGAAGATGCGAGCGCCCTCGAGAGCCGCGCCGGAGTCATCGACCACCGTGCCGGCGATGGCGAACTCGTGATCGGTCGTCTCCGGAATCTCCGGACCCGCGGCGCGAGGCTCCACGACCTCGGGCTTCTCCGAGGACTTGCCCGATGGGATGACCGACGCGGGGGACACGGAGTTGTCCTTGCCCGCGAACTTCATGTAGGCGAACACCGCGCCGACCACGATGGCGACGATGATGAGAGCCTTGACGAGGTTGTTCATTCCTGCCTCCCGGCGTCGATGGCTACGGAGTGCGATCGACTCTCTGGTTCGTTGCGCCGACTCGGCGCGTCGTGGATTCGTTGTTCCGAGACGTTCAGCGGTACTTCTTCTTGGTGTCCTGGAGGTCGTACTTCTTGATTCGGTACTGAAGCGTCTTGTAGCTGATGCCCAGAAGCTGAGCGGCCGGCTCGATTCGACCGCTGGTCCGCTCCAGCGCCTGACGAATGAGCTCCGCCTCCATCTGCTCCAACACCACACCTTCGGCGGGCAATCGAATCGCTCCTCCGGGGAGATCAGACGTATCCGAGATTCGGGGCGATTCGGAAATGCCCGCCTCGTGACCATTCGCCGCCCGCCCGATGGTCAACGCCACACCGCGACCCGCCACCGACGGCGGGAGCAAGTCGACGCCGAGCACCGGCGTGTCCGCGAGAACCATCATTCGCTCGACACAGTTCTCGAGCTCGCGGACGTTGCCCGGCCAGTCGTAGGCCTGCATCGACTCGAGGACGCGATCGTCGAGCTCGAGGCCGTCGAGACCCATGCGTTCGGCCGAGCGCCGCAGGAAGTGCCGTGCGAGGATCGGAATGTCCCCGCGTCGCTCGCGCAGCGGCGGAATGTCCAGAGTGACCACGTTCAGACGGAAGTAGAGGTCCTCACGGAAGTCTCCACGGGAGACGGCCGACTCGAGATCCTGCGCGGTCGCCGCGACGATGCGTCCGTGGAACGGGACCAGTTTCGACGATCCGACGCGGCTGAACTCGCGCTCTTGGATGACGCGGAGGAGCTTCGCCTGGAGGTCGAACTTCATCGATCCGATCTCGTCGAGGAAGAGGGTGCCCTCCGCGACCTCCTCGAAACGACCGGCCTTTGCTTTGTTCGCGCCGGTGAAGGCGCCGACTTCGTGCCCGAAGAGCTCACTCTCGATCAGGGTCTCCGGGATCGCGGCGCAGTTGATCGCCAGGAAGGGCTGATCCGCACGCGGCCCGTCGTAGTGCAGGGCCCGGGCGACGAGTTCCTTCCCGGTTCCGCTCTCACCGCGAATCAGCGCGTTGGTGCTCGCTCTCGCGACCCGCCCGATCATCCGGAAGAGCTCCTGCATCCGAGGGCTCTCACCGATCATGCGCCGCACGCCGCGTTCGTGCGATATCGCCTCCCGAAGCCGCGAGTTCTCTCGCGAGAGCGTCAGTTTCTCGCGAGCTTGCTCCACAGCGTGCAACAGGGTCTCCTTGTCGAAGGGCTTCGGCAGATAGTCGAGCGCACCGAGCTTCATGGCTCGAACGGCACTCGCCACGGTCGAGTAGGCGGTCATCAGGATCACCGAGGTCTGCGGCAGTCGTTCTTTCACGCCTGCCAGGAGTTCGAGCCCCTCCTGATCACCAGGCATCTTCAGATCCGTGAGGACGACGTCGAACGGACGGCCCGCCTGGTCCGCCGCGCGGAACCGCTCCAGCGCGGCGTCGACACAGTCCGCAGTCTCGACGGAGTAGCCGGCCGAACCGAGGATCT
>JAGQRC010000770.1 GCA_020425835.1 Planctomycetota bacterium
TCCGGCATCCGGCAATCCATCAGGATCACGTCGTAGTCCGCGTCGCGTGCTGCCGCGACCGCTTCGCGGCCATTCTCGACCATCGTGAGCTCGCAGCCGAACTTCGCGAGGTGCGCGATCAGGATCCGACGGTTGTCGGGACCATCCTCCGCGGCGAGGACGCGGACACCTTCGAGCGTCGTATTGAACTCCGAAGCGCGTTCTGCCGCGGTCTCGGGTAGCCGTTCCGGGGTCTCGAGGGGGATCTCGAACCGGAACGTCGACCCGACTCCGGGCTCGGACTCCACGAGGAGATCTCCGCCGAACTGACGGGCCAGCTCCCGGCTGATCGCCAGGCCGAGTCCAGTGCCACCGAACTCTCGCGTCGTGCTCGAGTCCCCCTGGGTGAACTTCTCGAAGATCGTGTCCAAGCGATCGGCCGGGATTCCGACGCCGGTGTCTTGCACCGCGACCTTCAGACTCGAGTCGTCGGCGTCGACCGCGACTCGGACCGACCCCTTCTTCGTGAACTTGACCGCATTGTCCAGGAGGTTCGTGATCACTTGGCGCAATCGTGTCGGGTCTCCCGTGATCCAGCGCGGGACACGGTCGCTGATCTCCGCGTCGACCGCGACCCGACTCGGATCGACGCGCAATCGAGCGGCCCGGACGGCGTCGTGGACCAACTGGTGGACATCCAGAGGGATGGTCTCGAGCACCAGATGTCCGGCGTCGATCTTCGCGAAGTCGAGGATGTCGTTGACGAGTCGCAGCAGGGTTCGTGAGGCTCGTTGGCACGCTCGAAGGCCATCGCGTTGTTCATCGTCGAGGTCGGTGTCGAGGAGGATCTCGTTCAGCCCGAGGATTCCGTTCAACGGAGTCCGAATCTCGTGACTCATGGTCGCGAGGAACTCATCCTTCGCGCGCGCGACCTTCAGCGCCTCTGCTCGTGAATCCTCGAGTTCGCGCAGCTTCTGCCCGAGCGTTCGCCGGAGCGGCTCGAAGACGAAGAGCCCCTCGAGGAGCAGCGCGACGAGTGCGATCGCGAGGAGGCTGTCGAGAACCAGCTCCGCTCGGGCGGACTTCCACTCCGAGTAGGATTGATACTCGTCGACGATCCGTTGGAGCTCCGGCAACAGGGCCCTCTCCTGCTCGAGCAGATTGCGGAGGCGAGCCACGTCTTCTTCGGAGTGGACGTCGGACGAGGTCTCGGATGTCGACTCAGCGGAGGCGGCGAATGCCTCGAGGCGCGAGGTCAACGACTCGAGCGCGCTCCCGATCGCCGGGTTCACCGCGCCCTCGCGCAGTAGCCTCCGGTGGGAAGCCCGGAGGCGAGCCACGCTCTCCTCGAGCTCGGACCGTTGGCGACCGCCGGCTTCGTCCCCGAGGGTCGCCAGCGCGAGCGCCGACTTCACGATGCGCTGCGACAGCATGCGCTGCCGCCCCGAGAGGTTGATGACCCCTGCGTCCTGATCGAGTTCGTGCAGCCCATAGTGGATGATCCCATGGCAGAGCACGACGAGTGCGGCCAGGAGGCTCAGCGCGATCACGTAGGTCGATCGGATTCGAGTCAGGGTCGCCTCCTGGAACGAGAACACTCCGCTTCTCGTCTGATATCGGAGGTCGTACGGGATCTTCCTGAGCCCCGAGATGGAAGCAGCCCGTTGCAGACTCATTCCAGCGGAGAGCCGGGGGGACATGGGGTCGGATCGACGACGGGATGCGGCGAGACGGTGGTACTGTCGACGCACGTTACCGGACGTCGGGGGCACCACCGCCTCATCGAAACTCGTGTCGACGACGGACGGTCTCAGTCGCGCTCCCCTTCCAACTCGATCTCCTCGACTTCGGCCGGTTGTTCGGTCGAACGGTCCGTGTAGAACGTCCAGAGCAGCCGGACGTAGATGGGGTGGTCCAGCAGGTTCGGGTCACTGACCGGTCCCTCGAACTCGGCGGGAGTGCCCGGCCTCGCGGTGCTCTCCCCTGCACCTTCGAAGGCGACCACCACCGCACTGCCCACCGGTTCGGTCCCGATCGTCCGCACGTTCCAACTCGTCGCCGCGCTGCTCCGCACCGCACCGTCGGCAACGATGGTGTAGGGGAGCGAGCGAATCGAGGTCCGCGCGCCCGTCGATTCTCGGAACGTCCCGACCGATGGCGGAGGCTGAATGGGGAGGTCGTCCGCCGTGACGAACCCGGAGCGCGATTCGATGCGGATTCGCCCGGCGCCGCCGTCGCCCGCGGCGAACGCATCACTGGGTGCATACCCGGCGTCCGGCGGCGGAGCGAGGTCGGCGAGTCCGCCGGAGGCGTCGATCAACCCTCGGAAGTCCGCGAAGCCACCGAGGACGAGATGCACTCCGCCGCCGGCTCCTGCGCCGCCGTTGCCTCCGTGGACCGGTGCCCGGAACGCAGCTCCACCTCGCGCCCGGATGATCGCCTGGGCTCCGATGCTCGTCGTGCCGCCGACGGTCAGAGCGAGGCAGCCGCCTCCGCGTCCCCCCCCAGACCCCGGCGCGTGAGGGAAAGAGTGTA
>JAGQRC010000771.1 GCA_020425835.1 Planctomycetota bacterium
GGTCGCGGAGTGCCCTCATGGCGACCATCTCCGCGGTCCACGGGCCGACGCCGGGGAGCTCGAGCAGTCGACGCCGCACGTCCCAGGGATCGCCGCGCTCCAGATCGAGTCCTCCCTCGGCGACCGCCCTCGACAACTCTCGAAGCGCCCTTGCTCGGGTGCGAGGGATGCCGATCGTGGTGAGGTCCGCTTCGGCCAGCCGTGCCGGCGTCGGGAACAGAGTGTGGAGTGTTCTCGACGCTGCGTCGATCCGCCGACCTTCTGTCGCGACCAGACGCCCGGCCAGGGTCGTCGCCGCCTCGACCGAGACCTGCTGCCCGAGGATCACCCGCACGGCGATCTCGAACCCGCACCAAGCACCGGGAACGCGAAGCCCAGGGCTGTTTCGCACCAGCGTCCGGAGTGCCGCGTCCTCTCCGAGGCACGCCACGATCTCGCGCGGGTCGGCGTCGAGATCGAAGAGCGAGCGCACGCGCCGTTGCAGATCCCGGATCGACCGGGGGTCGACTCGAGTGAGCTCGACGACACAGCAGCGCGCGGATGCGTCGTTCGTGACCCGAAGCTCTCCCGGGCCGTCGGGACTCTCGAAGATGCGCCGATACTCCGCATGGTCCACCGACTCCACGCCGGGGATCGCCCTTCGTCGGAGGAAGTCGAGGAGTCCATCGAACTCGAAGGGTTCTCGGTAAGGTAGCTTCAGCCGGAAGGATGGTGTGGTGGTGGCGGTAAGCGCTCGCGCGCGCAACTCGCGTGGTGACGCCCCGAACGCGCCGCGGATGGCATCGTTGAACCGACGCACGCTCGAGAACCCCGCCCCCAGCGCGACGTCGATCATGCGGAGCTCCGTCTGGTCGATCAGAGCGCGCGCGAAGTGCAAGCGCCGCGTTCGGGCGACCGCCCGAGGCGACGCGCCGACCTCTCGTGCGAACAGTCGACTCAGGTGTCGACGTCCTACCCCGAGATCGTCCGCGAGAGCGTCGACGCTCTTCGAGTCGAGCGCCCCCTCCCCGATCATCTCGAGCGCGCGCTGCACGATCCACGAGGCCCCCAACCACCCGGGGCTGTCGGGCGCGCTCTCCGGGCGACATCGGCGACAGGGTCGGAACCCCTCGCACTCCGCGGCCGCCGCATGCGGGAAGTAACGGACGTTCTCGGGTCGCGGCGTTCGCGCGGGGCAGATCGGTCGACAGTAGATCCCGGTCGTCGTCACCCCGAAGAACAGGCGACCGTCGAACCGGCGGTCGCGCGTCTCCAGCACGCGGTAGCACTGCGTTCGCGTCAGCTCCATGATCGTCGTCCGTCGTCGCTCGGTTTCCGCATTGTCGTCTCGGGCTCCACTCGCTATTCCCACCGCTTGCACGAGCCAGGAGACTAGCCGAGGGGCCGGTGGCGATCTGGCCATTCTGGGACCTCGACATCGGAATCCGCGAGGACGAGGGAGCGGTTGAGCGTGCGAGGGTACCAGCACGTGGCAGACGTCTACGAGCCGCTCGCCGAACTCTACTCCGGCGGGGCGATCCGCGCGATGAAGCTCGCCGCGGCCCGTCGCCTCGAGCCGGGAGCCCGGCTCCTCTGCGCCGGGGCCGGCGCTGGCGAGGAGGTTCGTCTCGCGCTCGACTCGGGGGCGAGGATCACCGTCGTCGATCGCTCCCGGTCGATGCTCGCCCTCGCTCGTCGCGCCGTCGACGACCATGCGGGATCGGTCGGAGTCCGGTGGGTGCACGCGTCCATTCTCGACTTCGTCGCCCCGGAACCGTTCGATGTCGCGTGGGGCCACTTCTTCCTGAATGTCTTCGACCATGCCACGGGGTCGCGAATCCTCTCGCGAATGGCGAGACTGGTGTCGCCGGACGGTGAGCTCGTCGTCAGCGACTTCGCTCCCGGTCGGGGTCTCGCGACCCCGGGCCGCTCGCTCTACTACCGGTTGCCGCTCGCGATCTTCTGGTTGGTCACCGGCAATGCGTGGCGCGCGGCGCCGGACGTCGCGGAGTGGGCGACCGACTGTCGATTGCGACTGGACGGTGTCGAGGACTTCCGCGTCTTCGGTCGCGGCCCGGCGTGGCTGCGCCAGTGGCGATTCCGGACCTGAGCGAGGATCGATCCGAAGGGTGACCGTGGGACGACGAACGACGGCGCTGGGGCCCGATCGCATCGCGCGCGCACCGACCGGCGCGGCCGTCGTCGCGTTGTTGCGAGTCGCGGTCCGATCGAGAGTCTGGGTCGCCACAGCCGTTGCGGCGCTCTCCGCAGTCTCCTGTTCCGTCCTGTCGATCCCGCTCGACGCGCGGAGCGTATCGTTGCTCTTCTTCTGCACGTTCGCCGTGTATTCGTGGGACGACGCGTTCGACGCGCGCCGAGCGGGTCGCGACGATCGGCGCGCGCTCGAGCGCGGGATCGCCGGCACCCTGGCGATCGCGATCACACTCTTCATCTGCCCGTGGACGACTTGCCGGGTGGTGATCCTCGGAGGCGCGGGTTGCCTCCTCTATGGTGTGAGGCTCGGAGGCATCC
>JAGQRC010000772.1 GCA_020425835.1 Planctomycetota bacterium
GCTGATTGCTCGTCAGGACGGTGATTCTCATCCCAGGACCTTTCGCATCTGCGCGATGACGTTGGCGTGATCCTCGCGAGGACGCTCGTATCGGTGGTCGCCCACCGGCGTCGTATTGGACCGGAACCCGACCTGGATGCCGAGCGCTCCGAGGATCGCATGAGTGTCCGATGTGTAGGAGTTGCACGGGTGGGACATCGAGACGGGAGCCTCACCGGTCGCTCGGTGGAGTCGATCGTGGTTGGTCTCGTATTCGTGCCGCTGACGATCCACGGGGAGCTCTCCGAGACGCGTGGGATGGGTGTGCGAGTGCAGCCCGATGAGGTGACCGTCCCGGGTCAGCGAACGGAGGTCGTCGTCGTCCACCCACAACCGACCGCAGGCTTCGAGGTCGTAGCCGCGGTCGACCATCATCCCATCGAGAACACGCTCGTACTCGTCCGGGCCGAGGATCTCGTCCCGGACGAAGCGGAAGCGACGATCCGCGTTCGTGTAGAACGGGAACTCCGCGAGGTATCGCTCGGGCACGAACCGGTTCAGCTCGGGGAGCGCGACACCGCGTTGGGCCCGTGCCGCCCGCTCCTCGAACGCGCGGTAGAAATCATCCAACGTGTCGAACGCCGTGCAGCGGAAGTGTCGGTAGAGCTCGAGTCGGTGGGGTACGCCGTCGAGAATGGCGCTGGGGACGAACCAGAACGCGGTGAGCCCACGCGCGTCGAGGACCGGTCGGGCGACGTCGATCTGACACCGCAGTCCATCGTCGAAGCTCAGGCAGAGGTGATCGTCCAGCGCACCACGGGTGAACCGATCGAGCCAGTCGCGCGCGGGAAGGAACCGAGTCGCACCGACGTGGTCGATCAACGCGTCGAGCGCCTCGGCGTCGATGGACCCCTGGCTCGCGGTGTGCCCGGCGCCGTGGAAGTGATGGAACATGACGCCGGACGCCTGCATCGGTCGCCGATCGGTTGGACCCTCGCGATTGGGCCGCCCGACCGCTCCGGACCGCCATCGCAGGATTCGGCTCTCGATCGTCTCGGCTTGAGGGAATCGACGTCTCCGTCGCGACCGTCACGGAGTGCGAAGCTGTTGTTGAGACAGCGCTTGGCTTCGGGCAGACTCGTCGCGAGCTTTCCCCGGGATCCAGGACTTGGTCGAGGCAGGAGACGATCGGCATGTTCCGTTTCATCGTTCGAGGCGCGCGCGGTTGGTCCCTGTTGTCCGTCGTCCTGGTCGCGGTGGGGGCGAGCGGTTGCAAGATGGGCAACTACAAGTTGAGGGACCACATGCGGGAGCATGGTCTCTCGCACATCGAGCCCTGCGTGGAGTCGCTCGAGCGGAGGCAGCTCGCCCAGGTGGGGGAGACGTACTGGTACCCACTGATCGCGCTCGACGTCCGGCTGGTCCAGCCCACGAGCGACGCGGGTTATCGGCCCGGGCACGCCATGAAGGCGCTGCGGGCCTGGGGTCCGTTGTTCGCCGTGACCACCGGAGAGGTCGGTTGGTTCGACGAGACGGGCGAACTCTACGAGATCCGACGCGGGCGGAGCGTGTTGTGGGGGCTCTTCCGTTCGTCCGAGACCATCAGTGCTACCCCGACGGGTGAACGGGAGGAGGCTTCGCACGATCTTCTGTTCGGCCTGCTCTCGTTCGGCCCGACCGTCGAGTATCGCGCGGAGCGCAGTGCGCTCCGCGAGGCAGCGGATCAGCCCGTGCCGATCGAGTGACCGCGATCGGAGTGCGCCTCTTCGGCGTTCGAGGACCCCTCTGTGGTCAGGGACACGGCGCGGTGGAGACCAAGCAAGCGAGCAGATCCTGGGTCGGATCGGGCCCGCAGTTCGGGCTCGGGGGCGGAACGTCGGGGCCGAGCCCGAACAGGGTCGTCAGCAAGTAGATCGGATCGCCGACGTCGACCTGGCCGTCGTCGTTGACGTCGGCTGCCGACACGCACGGCGGAAGCGAGCCCCCCGCGAACAGCGCCGACAAGACCGAGACCGCGTCCGCCAGGTTGACCGAACCATCCTCGTTGGCATCCGCGCGGATGAACGACGGAATCGGGATCGCCGTCGACTGCGGGCAGATCGAGAGGCTCCAGCTCAGGAGCTCGCCGACTTCCAGCGGTTGATCATCCACCACGCGCAGCGTCCACGTCCCCGCGAACCGCTCCCCGTCGAAGTCGGAGAGTCGACCCGGGCCCGAGGTCGATCGGTCGCCGAAGCGATCGTTCACCCCGGGGGTGAGCACGTCGTCGTAGCGCGCGGTCATCGACCCGCCGTAGGCAAGGCTCCCGCTCTGCAGGGTGACGGTCGTCCCCAGGGGCGAACTGAGCTCGATCGTCACGTCGCTCATGCGCGAGTGGGTGAACGAGACCTCGCAATCGACGTCTCGCACCGACCCGAAACCGGAGACCGAGACGCTTCGAGTGACTCCGGCCGCGTCGTCGTCGGGGATCGCGGCCGGAGTGGAGTTGGTCACCCGAATGCCCCCGAACAGCGGGAGGTGGCAATCGGACT
>JAGQRC010000773.1 GCA_020425835.1 Planctomycetota bacterium
GTCTCCGCGATGTCCTTCTGGTACTGGTAGAGAACCTTGTTCTCGTTGAGGAGCAGCTGCAGGTGCTGATGCTCCCGGGCAGCCCAGATCAACGACAGGACGCAGAGCAGGAGGCCCACCAACGTCAGCGCCGGCATCATCCGGGCGAACCGCTTCTCGTAGCGGAACTCCTCCTTGCGGAGGTCGAAAGTGGTCGACCCCCGACCCAGCGCGCGCAGCCCGAGCCCGCAGGCGACGGCGCCCCGCTGACTCAATGCCTCGACCTCCCCGTTCCACTCGATCGGGTAGCTGTCCCCGATGTCGAACGACGTGACGTCGACCTCGAACTCCTCACGCAACCGACCGACGACACCCAGCCGCTCGGCGCAGCTTCCGGTGACCACGATCAGATCGAGGGAGTCGCTCAACAGGTACGCGGCGAAGGTGCGCTGGATCTCGAGGACCAGCTTCTCCAGCGGATCCATCCCGGCGAATCGCGCCAACGCCGTGTTGGCGGCGCTCCCGGGCAGTCCCTCTTCGACATCGGGGGTCGTGGCGAGCGCGATCGCCTTACCGCCGACTTCTTCGGGATCCTCGGCACCGTCATCGTCGCCCGCGATGGCCTCGCCTCGAGATCTCGCGTCGATCAGCGCGTCGATGTCGACTTCCGTCTCATCCTCCGCCGGCTCCTCGACGTCCTCGGGTCCCTTGAGCGTGTCGTAGTCCTCGGCGCTGAGCACGACGAACGGAACATCATCGGCGGGCTCATCGTCTTGGTCGAGGTCCTCCAGCGACTTCTCGATCGCCTCGAAGCGACGGGCGATCTCATCCGGCGCGGGCGCGCCGGTCGGCGAGCCTCGTCGCGTGCGCGATGCATCCCCGGATGGATCCGCAGCCGAGCTGGGCCTCGGCATCTCCGGCGTCGTCGAAGATGAGAAGGAGGCGCTGCTGGTCGAGGAGCTGGCGCTCGCGGTGTTGCGGCTCCAGACGCTGCGAACCTTGACCACCTTGCCGCGCTGGAGGAACACCAATCGGGTCGCGGAGTCGTCGACCTGGACGAGCAGAGTGTTCAGCTCGTCGGACGCGGTCGGCGTATTGGCGAACGAGGTCGACAACGCAGTCGCATCGAGCTCGACGATCGTGGGGTCGACGCGTGCGAGCTTCAGCTCGGCGAGGTGCTCGGCGAGTTTCTTCTTGTCGGCCGCACAGATCAGGAGTCTCGAGGAGTCATCGGTCTCGGAGCACTTCAGGTACTCGATGATCACATCGTCGATCGAGAAGGCATGCAGATAGGTCTCCGCCTCGAACCGTACGGTCTTCGCGATCTGGTCGTCCCGCGTGAACGGGACCGAGATCTCCCGCAGAATCATCTGACGAGAGTCCATGGCGGTGACGAAGTCGGCACCGCGGTTCTGCTTGGACTCCATGAACTCGGAGAGAATCGCGCGAACCGACTCGGCACGCTCGAGCTCGCTCTCCCCCTCGACCGACTCCTCGATGAAATCGACGAGGGCGAACTTCTTGGGCGAACCCTCGAAGACGGCCATTCGGAGGCTATCCCGGTCGAGGTCCAACCCCACGTAGCGTGTCACTGTTTTCCGCGCCCCTTCAGGACCTCGCGAACCGCTTCACTGTCCTTCTTGTCCATCTTGTCGAGCGACTTCTGCAGCTCATCCAAGTCGCGCTTGGTCGGTTGAGGTTGAGGACGCCGGTCCCTCACGCGAGGCGCGGGTCGCGCCGGCTGAGCCGCGGCGCTCTTCTCGTCGTCCCCGTCCTTGGCTTCCTCTTCCTTCGCGGCCTCTTCCTTCGCGTCAGAGTCCTTCGCGTCGGCTTCCTTCGTCCCGGAGTCCTTCGCGTCCGGGTCCGGCATCTCGATCTCGCCGCGATTGTCGATCTCGTCGTCGCTGCCGGAAGACTCCTCGCCATCGGACGGCTTCCCGTTGAGCTCGAGGATGCCGTTGGCGATCACGATCGGCGACTCGTCCTCGGGCTGCTCGAGAACGAAGAGTCGCGACCCATCTCGATAGACGACTCGAGGAGGCGAGAACTCGATCTTCTCGCAATCGTAGGCCTTGCCATCGATCGTGAAGGACTGCCCCGCAACGACGTAGGTCGTCTTCGCCCCACCGGTCTTCGGAGTGGCGCGAGCACTACTCCTTCGCCGCACCGGACGGGTGCTGCGCGTCGGCCGAGCACTCGTGGGTCGGCCGGTCGATACGGTGGTCTGCGTCGACTTCCCGAGCGACGCGAAGTCACGGCCCGCCGCGGTGTAGACGCTCAGGACCTCCCACTCACCGCCGAGCGGCCCGCCCGACGGTGGGGGCAACGTGTCCGGCTTCGGCTGGGTCGGCTGCGGTGCCCTCACTTCCGGTTTCTTCTTCTGGATGGTCCGGAGAACATTGGCGAGATCCTGGTTCTGCGCGCGCCCCCGCTCCCGCTCCTTCACGACGAAATCCGCGGGATCGGGCATGGCCAGCGTCAACTCATCGAGATCGCCCATGAAGAACAGGAACGCCGCCCAACCGACG
>JAGQRC010000774.1 GCA_020425835.1 Planctomycetota bacterium
TCCTTGACGTCGAGCGGGAACTTCACGTTGTTGAACTCGTCGCGGAAAATGTCGATGAACCCGGGGATCATCGAGGTGCCGCCCGCGCAGACGATGCTGATCGGGTCCGGGAAGTTCGGCATGCCCTGCGAGCTCTCGAACCGCTGCTTGATGTTGTTCAGCGTGTAGGAGATCAGGTTGCGGTAGTAGATCTCGACCGCCTCCTCCTCGCGGTTCTTCGGCTTCCTCATGTCTTCGAGCTTCTCCTTGATGGAGGTCGCTCGCGACGTGCTGATCCCGAGGACGTTCGCGACGTTGCGGTCGATCCAGTCCCCACCTCGAGTGGTCGAGAAGCTGAGGGCGGGAATCGACTTGTAGGCGACGCAGATGTTGAACATCCCGCCGCCGCAGGAGATGCCGATGCCGGTGAAGTCGTCCTCGGCGAGCTCGGAGAAGACCACGGCGTGGCCCTCGACGAGCGGCTTGGCGGTGTACCCGAGGCTCTTGAGCAGTCCCGCGAAGACGCCCTGGTGATAGATCACGTTCATGTCGGCGTCGATCGGCTCGGCCGGCACGGTGAAGTAGCAGATCTCACCGTCGGCCTGCGGCTCGCCCAACAGGGTGCGGAGCAGCATCTTCTCGATCGGCATCGCGTCGGACTCGTTCGGGCTGATCATCCCGTCCTTCATCGGACGACGCGTCGAGCGGTTGAAGATGTTGGCCAGCTCGAACGCCGGATCGCCGACGACGACCATCTTCCCGTCCAGGACGACGTACTGCACGTTGAGTCGCGTGAGCATGCTCTTCGTGTAGTCATCGCAGTCGATGTCGATGAAGGCGTTCCGTTGGATCTTGATGCTGACATTGCCTTCGCAGTCCTGGACCGAACTGACCAGGTTCGCGGTTCCAACGTCCAGGCCCCGCCCCAGAACGACCTCCGTCGCACGACCGGCGGCGGATTGATCGACCGGGGTGCTTTGAGTGCACTCGTCGTTCATTTCGCAGAGCTCCTGTTCCTGATCGACATCCTCATCGACCTTCGATAGCCATTCGCCGAATTCTTGCACGTTACCACCCATCCGGTTTCGCTCAGGAACCCGACTTCTTGAGATTCTTGAGTTTCGCCAAGTTCGCGTTGACGCTCTTGGCCTTCGATTCCTTGACCTCGACGGCGCCGAGGTTGTTCTCCACGTCGGACGAGTCGCGGCCCGCACGTTGGACCAACGCCTCGATGGAGGCGGCGTCGGTGAGTGCCGCAATATCGTCCATGCCCCCGCGGCCACCACCGCCGCGGGCGACCGTCGCTGCGATCTTGTCGAGCGTCTGCTTGAGCTCGGCGAGGTCTTCGGTCTTCGCCTCGCCGCGCTCTCGCGCTTGCGCTTCGAGGAGCGCGTTGCGGACGACTTCCGAGATCATCTCGCTCGACGGGACCGTCGACATCTCGGCGACGGCCTCTTCGCGGAGTTCAACCCGGATCTCTCGTTGTCGGAGCACGTCCGCCTGCTCCTCCAATGCATTCTGCAACTCTTCGACCTTGGCGAGCTTCCACTCCGCTTCGCGAACCTGTCGATCGGCGTCCTCCGCCCGCGCCGCGAGCTCGGAGAGCCGCGCTTCGCGCGCTTCGAGGTCGGAGACACGCATGCGCAACTGCTGCTCGCGGGCGTCGAGCTGCTCCTGGTCGCGCGCGAGCGCCTCGCGCTGCTTCTCGATCCGCGCCTCGCGCGCCTCGACCTCGTCCCGGAGCTCGCCGCGATGCTTGGACTCTTCCAGTCGGAACTCGCGAAGACGGTTGTCGAACTCGTCCTTCGCCTCGAGGCGAAGACGTTCGCGCTCCGCAGCGGAGATGCCCTGCTGGCGCTCTTCGACGACCTTGTTCACGGCCTCGGCGATCATGCGCTTGATCGCGGCCCGGTCGAGGACCTTGACCTTCTTGAAGCCCTTCTGCTGGAGTTGCTCCAGCGGGACCTCGGACGTCGTCTTGCTGATGACGTCCTTGATATCGATCGCGTGGCTCATATCGAACGAAGGCCCTTCGAGAGTGCCATAGCCGCTCCGCCCCCACGGGGTGACGAGGTCGCCGGCCCGATCGGCGTCGAGCCAGGTGCTCACGGATAGCAAGCGTAGAAAGATAGCATCGGCGTCGGAGCCGCGACAAACGAGCGAGCCGCCGGGGGCGTCGCGACCAGCGGCGCGGTCGAGAGTTAGCAGCCCGTGCCGAGAAACTCATTCCGGCCGAGAGCCCGAGCTTCCGGCGGCCCGCTCCCCGGCGGAACTCGACGGACCTTCGATTCAGCGCGCCGACCTCGGGTCGGTCGCTCGCGCGCTCGAAGAGGTTTCGAGGGCGCGAGGAGCGATCCCGTTACGGGCCTCCCCGCGGCGTTCCGAGGGAGAACCCGCAGCGGGAGAGATGGCTCGACGACCTATCGACCGGAGTCCAGCACCTCGAGCGCGCGCTCCTCCAGGATGGCGATGCGCTGGTCCCAGATCTTGCGCTCGCGCGACCCTTCGGGCCAACCCATCTCGTT
>JAGQRC010000076.1:0-4077 GCA_020425835.1 Planctomycetota bacterium
CGACTGCGTTTCGCCGGAAGTACTGGCCTTGAAATCTCGGACTCTCGACTCGAAAGCAGTTTTTCAACGGACTGCTAGACCTTCATCCGAGATCCCGGGGCACTCACCCCACCGCACTCTCGCGCACGGATCAATCGCGGCGATCGTTCCACCGCTCGACGTACTTCGATCGATCGGGAGCGACATCGCTCGGGGTCGGTGGATAGTTGCTCATCGATCGGAACGGGAGGGGGTCGACGGCATCGCAGGCGGCGGTCAGTGGATCGAGGTCCTTGCAGTAGCCGTGGGTGTCGAGGAAGAACGTGCGGGACCAACCGGCCCGTGGCGCGGCCGGCGCCTCGAACTCGAGCCAGAGCTCGTCCCCGCCGCCGACGATCGCGAACTCGTCGTCGACGCGGTCGATCAACGGTGCGACGTCACCGTATCGAGTGATCCGTCCGGGCATCGGCTCGTAGGGAATCTGCGCATCCCGCTCGTCGTAGTGATAGGTCAGGGGGAGTCGACCGTCGTCGGAGTACTCCTTGGGGTATCCACCGAACCGAAGCAGGGCGCGACGCGTCGCGAGCGGCTGGATCTCGAGGGCGACCTCCGCCCGCGTCGCGGCGAAGATGCGATCCCAGTAGATCTCCATGTTGGTCTCGATGCGGATCTCGCGCGCCCCGACCCGTCCGAGCTCGCCGAGGGGGAGCACCATCGTCTTCGGCATCCCGGCCGGATAACCGACCTCGGCGACGAGCAGCTGCCACTCCTCGCTCTCGTCACGACGCCATCGGAAGGTCGGGGGCTCGAGTCGATCGTGCCGATGGGACGCCGCGAAGTTGATCCGCGAGTAGGGATACTCGACCCAGCCGTCGAGGAAGAGGTACAGGTCACCCTCGCTCGGCAGCTCCTCGAAGGTCAGCGTGAACGCGTGGCGCGGCGCGTACCCGACGAGTGTGGGATCGATGGAGCTCGGCGCCGCGTAGATTCGATCGACCGAGAGGATCGCGTCGCGGTGATCTCGGCCGCGATCGTCCCGGACGTGCGTGGGGAAGACCCGCGCATCGCGACGGATCGCGATCGGCTCGCCGGTCGGCGTGACCATGGTGGAGGTCGCGAACATCTCGAACGGGTAGACCTCGATCTCCCGAGGATGATCGATCGCCGTGAGGGACAGCGCGTCGACGTAGGCGATCTCTTCCATCGGCTCCATCACCGACAGCCGGTAGACCCCTTGGATCGGCGCAAGCGCTCCCGGCTCGATGCGTACGACCTCCGTCGGGTCGGGTGGACCGTACTGATCCATGCCGACCCAGAAGCCGAGGCCGCCGCCTCCCATGAAGTCCGTAATGAAGCGGTATCGTTCACCGTCCCACGTGAACAGGACGGGGCACGACGACTCCTTGCGCTGCACCTCGTCGATCACGTGGAGCTCGTCGGTCGTGAGCGGCCCCTCGGACTGAACCACACCGTCGGGCCAATCGATCAGCACCGTAGTCACCTCACTGCGCTCCTCGGTCCCCACGACCAAGGGTTGCAGCCCTTGCGCGCCACCGGTAGCGGTGCTCGACGTCTGCCCCCCGTCGAAGACGCGGGTCAGCCGGCGCGTCCCATCGAGGATGTCGATGCGAGCGCCGACGCCGTGGAGATTGGTCCTCCGGTCCTCCGGGTCGCGTTTGCCCCCGAAGTAGAGCCGCAGCGCGTGGCCCTTCTCGACGCGGGTCTCGACCGTCGAGTTCCGGATGAACGTCAATCCGCCCTCCGGGGTCTCCAGCACGATGTCGGCGTCGCCGTCGCCGTCCACATCGCCGGAGCCGATCCCGATCGCCGGAGGCAGCCGATCGGAAGCGAGCTTGAAGCGTCGTCCTCCCAGGTTGAGGATCACCTTGGTCCAGAGCGCGTTCCCGACCAGCAGATCGAGCCGTCCGTCGAAGTCGACGTCGACCGGGTGCACGACGACGTATCCGCCGAAGTAGCCGTGCGCATCCGACTCCGACTCGAACTGGCCATTCCCGGTCCCCCACCAGATCCCGTGCGCGGACTTCCCGGCCGTGACCAGGTCCTCCCAACCGTCACCATCGAGATCGACCGCGACGATCGCCGCCATCGCGCGATCGAGGCGGACCGGCCGGTACTCCGGTCGAACCACGAACCGCCACTGCGGACCGTTGTCGACCAAGTAGACGGTCTCTTCGTTGCCGAGGATCAGATCGGCGTCGCCGTCGTGATCGAGGTCGCGTGCGAGGAGGAGACGCGAACGGGGCTCGAGACCCTTCAGCGGCGAGTCGTCCGGAGAGAGGAACGTCGCGGCGGGACCGTCCTTGCCGATGCCGTGCGCGTTGATCAACAACTTCGGCGCGGTCTGCGCGTCGGTCACCAGCAGATCGAGATCGCCTTCGAGGTCGAGATCGATCAACCGGACCTCCGCCTTCTCGAAGCGATCGAAGCGTTGCTCGGGGGCGAAGCCATCCGGCGTTCCACGGTAGGTTTGCACACCGGTGTTCCCGGACACCACCAGATCGGGTCGACCGTCGACATCGAAGTCCCCGACCGCGAACGAGTACGCGTCGGTCAGCTCCGGGATCGCGCGCAATCGCACGGGATCCGTCCGCAGTGACCACGCGGACGGGTGAGATCCCGACGTCCAGAGCTCGATCGAGCCATCGAGGTCGAGATCGACGAAGGCGAAGGGCGGCGCCGCGCCGTCGATCACGATCGGCGCCTCGAATCTCGCTTTCGACTCCGCGCGTTCGTCGACGAAGCCCGGCGGCACCCAATCGAGGTTCGGCTCGGCGAGCTTGCCCAACTCGGTGAAGACGAGACCGCGCGGATGGTCTCGTCCCGTCTCGTCCAACGCCTTGAACGTGTCGCGCGCGAGTTGGGCCTCCTCGTTCCGCCCGAGGCGCTGATAGATGAACCCCAACTGGTACCAAGCACCGGCGAGCGCCGGATCGCCGCGGACCGCGACCTCGAAGTGTGGCAGCGCCTCTTCGTACTTGCGCTCGCGCACCAGACACTTCGCCACTTGGTAGTGCGCATCGGGGACGTCGGGCGCGAGCTCGAGAGCTCTCCGGAACGCCATCGCCGAGCCGTCGAGATCATCGAGGTACTGGAGGATCAGCCCGCGGCAGAAGTAGATCCGAGGGTCGTCGTCCCGCAACGCCTGCGCACGGTCGAGCGACAGGGCGGCGCGGTCGACACCCTTCTCGGCCTGGTTGAGCTGCGCCATGGCGAGAGCGAGCCACGCCTCCGACTCGTCGGGGCACTTCTTGACCAACAGCTCGAAGGTCCGCTCGGCATCTTCGAACCGATGCTGGTAGAGGATCCGCACACCCTTGCGGTACAGGAAGAGCGGCGTGACCTCGGGAGCGAGGAGGCCGGGAACGTAGAACAGCGCAGCGACGATCACGCAGGCGAGGACGCCCATGAACGCGGGACCAGCAACGGAACGAGTCATGAGTCCAGCTCGACTCTCTTGAATGCGAAGTTTCGATTTCCAGGGTGTCGAACGCGCTCCCGACGCGGAGATCGGAACGCACGTGGCATCACGGTTCGGGAGTCGCCGCCGTTTCTCCGGTGCTCTCGACTCCGGCGGAGCGGCGGCGGTAGCGACTGGCGTAGTTGAGGACGAGGAACAGCACCAACACTCCGAGGAACAACTGCCCGATCCCGGTTCGATCTTCCAGACGCGCATCGTGGCGCGAGATCCAAGCCTCCGATTCGACCAGTCGAGCGCGCGCCTCGACGAAGTCCTCGGTGCCATTGGCCACGAGGAACGCCTGGCCCGCGTCGCTCTCGTAGAACAACGGGGTGTTCTCCGGAGCGATCAGGAACTCCTGGAACTCCGGGTCGGCGTTGAGATCGTCCCAGCTGTCGGCGGCGAGAAGCGGCGCACCGAAGTGATCCTCCAAGTGCGACTCGACCCACGGCTCGAGTCCCAGTGTCTCGAACTCGCTGTCGATGGTGTAGACGAGACCGAGCCCCAACGAGAAGAGGGCGAACCCACTGATCAGACCGGCGGCGGCGAGGGTGCCCTGGTGCTGGGCCATCGCGGCGGATGCGGTGTTCCTCGACCGTCTCGTCCCGATCGCCCGCGCG
>JAGQRC010000076.1:4099-5809 GCA_020425835.1 Planctomycetota bacterium
GATCCCCACGGCGAACGCCAGCGAGCTGAGCACCGTACCGCGTCGGCGCCCCCAGATCTCGAGGCCGACCGCGACGAAACCGAGCGCGACTCCGACCCCCACGGGTTTCCAGATCGGATCGATCATGTCCTCGTGGAACAGGTCACTCTTCGAGAAGAGCACTCGCAGCACCTCGCCGAAGAAGCTCGCCTGTGGACACGCCAGCGCCTCGCTCCCGAGTCCGCCGAGCTGCTCGTGGGCGACCGCGAGCGCGTAGGGAACGACGATCGCGCCCGCGAGGAGGCCGCAGAGCTGACCGGTGAAGCTGTCGCTGACGCGATAGCCGTTCAGTTGCATCGTCTTGTAGTCCTGGGACGAGTCGTTCGCGGCGCAGATCGCCACGCAGACCGCGACCAGGATCGGGACCAGGACGATCACCCCCGCCTCGTCGTCGTAGAAGAAGAGGGTGATCGTCGACAGCACGAGCATCGCGACGAAGACCGTGCCGCTGACCGGCGAGGCGGAGGAACCGACCTGCAGCGACAGCAGCCCCCCGAGTCCCGAGAGCAGGGAGACCAGCACGAGTCCGACGACACCGATGCCGATCACCGCTCCGACCGACGCCCGGCTGGAGACGAGCACCCCGATCAGGATGACGAAGCCGAGCGCGATGCTCGCGATCAGTGCGCGTTGCATCCCGGACGAGATCTCGAGACGCGGATCGTCCGCGTCGGCTTCCGCCGTCGCGCGCCGGCGACGCTCGGCGCGTCCGTCGAGGGCGTAGCGGATCAAGCTGTAGATCACCGCCACGGTCATCGCCGCACCGCCGACCCATCGAAACGTCGTCGGTGGCAATCCGTGCGCGGCAGCGAAGTGCACCGTGACGGCGTTCACGATGCCGCCCGTGAAGATCAGGAGCGCGGTCGACAGCGTGAGGAGCGCCCCGATGCCCAGGTAGAGCGGAGACAGAGGGAGCGGCAACTGCGCCGAGAGCGTCGGCTCCCGCAGAGCGCTCGCCTTCGAGGCGAACGAAGTCGTGAGAAACGCGACCTCCTCGAGCAGCCACTTGAAGGCGACGGCAGCATTGGCGATCGCGCCGAGGAGAAAACCGACGATCAGCGAGCGGAACACGGGCGGCCGGTCCTGGGGGCGATCGGTGGCGGTGGCGATCAACCGATCGCAGGCAACCGCCTCCGGCGCCGGCAAACGGGGATCGGTCAGGAAGCGGCGCGTCGCGAGTCCGACGAATCCCCAACCGAGGAACACCCCCGCAACGCTGACGGCGATCAACGTGCCGGTGTCGACCGGTCGATCGGAGCCGAAGTAGATCTGCAGGATCGGCGCGGTGAAGATGACCCCGGCGCTGACGGCCGCTCCGCCCGACCCCGTCACCTGCGCCATGGCGAGGAACGGTCGGAGCCGCGATCCGAGGATCGCCCCGCCGAACACCCAGCCGAGGAGCACGACCAGCGGGCTCACCCCGGGCGAGATCCCCGCCTTCGCCGTCGCGATCGTCAACGATGCGGCGATCAGCGTGGAGAAGAGGAGTCCGATCACCACACCCTGCACGCGGGCCGCGCGGTCGACCTTCGCCGACGCCCCGCTCTGCCGCTCCGCGCCGCGAAACACATCCGTCATCCGATGGGCCCCCTGCGTCCCGCTCGAGCAGCGGACGAAAGCGTCGCGCCGACCGTGGACGGGGATTGTGGAGTAAGTCGGGGATCGGGAACA
>JAGQRC010000076.1:5826-9811 GCA_020425835.1 Planctomycetota bacterium
GTCGGCACAACGAAACCCGACCCGGACGGAGTTCGGGGCGCCGCCGCCCGACGACGACCGCGCCACGGATTCGACGGGGAGCTCGACCCAATCGGATCGAAACAAGGGCCAGGAACTCAACGGCACGACGGGGAATCCGCCGGGGGAGAGATCGACAAAACACTTGAGCGGTGCAGGTTGCAGCGACGCGACCGGCCCGTCGGGACATTAGGTGTTTTCCCCAACTCGACTCCGGAGAGCGGGCGGAGTCCAATGCAGTGCAGGTGCGACCGTTCGAGTGGGGCCGCACCGACCCGGTGCTCGCCACGTTATCGCTGTGCGTCGAGCCCCAAACGGAATCGGGAGGAGAGCCCCGAGCCCGTCGAAGATCCTGTTCGGTCCGTGAGGCGAGCCTATCGACTTCGTGCGACAGCACGCCGCTGACGCGCTGGCTCCACTGAACCCTCCGCCCGGAACCGCGCCTCGACGGACTTCAAGACCCACGATGCCGAGCCGAAGACCCCGACACGAGCCCGACCCGACGGTCGACCTGCGACTCGCCGAAGCCGATTTGATGCGGGAGACCGATCCCGACGAGGCGCTCGAGCGGTATGCGACGGGCGATCCGGCGCGCGTCGCCGCGAGCGTGGCGAGGCTGGAGTGGATCTGCGAACGCGTCCGCCCGTGTCCGCCCGATCGGTACGCCGCGATCCTCGAGCACGGAGCCGCCGGTCCGGCGGGGCGCCCTCGACGAGTGTGCCTTCAACTCCTCGGCACGCTCCACTGGTACCGGGGGAGGATCTCCGAGGCGCGACGTTTCTGGTTGCAAGCCATCGAGGAGGGTCGAGAGCACCGGGACGATCTCTGGATCAAGGCGTGCCTGAACCTCGGTCTGGTCTATTCGACCCGCGGCTCGTTCTTCGAGTCCTACGTCCTGACCCAGATGAGCTGTCGAGCCGCCGAGGCGGCGGGGTACCCCTACCAACTCGGTTTCGGGACCGCGCGCGTCGGGCACCTCCTCGTCTCGCTCGGCGATTTCGAGCGAGCGATGGACACGCTCGGAGACGCCGAACGGATCGCTCGCGACATCGACGACCCGCGGGAGCGACAGGTGGTCGAGTCGTCGATCCACAAGGGATGGGGGCATCTCCACCGCGACCGTGAGGACTGGGCCGCGGCGGTGGAGGTCTATGCGCAGGAGATCGAGACGATCGAGGATGTCGCCGCCGCGAAGCAGTCGATCGTGGGCGGCGCGCACATGCTCTATTGGGTGAGCCGCATGGAGCTCGAGCCCGACCGGTTCGACGAGTACCTGACCGAGCTGCGGGCGCTCGAGGATCGGTTCGAGTTCACGCACGAGTGGTCGCGCACCTATCACTGGTACGTGAACTGGTACACGCTCCAACACGAGCTCCGTCGCGACGCGTCATCGGAACGAGTTCGCGAACTCTGCTGGGAGCTCCTGGAGAACATTCGGGCGACCCCCGAGAACCTGCGATCGAGCAAGCCCGCGGTGAACGTCGGCCGGATCTACGCCAAGATCGGTGAAACGAATCGTGCCCGAGAGTGCTTCGACCTCGCGGCGACCGCCACGATGCGCACGATCGTCGAGGCGGATCGCGCCGCCCGCGAGCTCCCGGAACTGGCCGAGGCGACACCGGCGGATTGGGCCATTCTCGCGGCGTTCCGGGATCGGCTGCTCGATCAACAGTCCGAGCTCCTCGACGTCGTCGCCGCCCACTGGAAACCGGGTGAGAATGCATTCGACCTGATCGTCCAGGACAATCGGATCCATGCCTGCGCCTGGTGCAGACGCGTGCGCGTCGGCGATGCGAACTGGCTCCCGATCGCCGGGTACGTCCCCGCCTCGTCCGAGGTCTCGGTCACCCACTGCATGTGCCCGGACTGCGCGGATCGGGAGATGGACCACTGATCCTCAGCGGTCCGTCGGGTCGAGCTCCGGCGCAATGAGATCCGGACCTCGGTAGATCAACCGCATCACGACCTCGCCTCGGCCCGGATCACGGACCTCTTCGACATGGAGCGCGCGGGGGTTCGCGAGCAGCAGGGCGAGAGCGATCGCCATCGGCTTCCTCTCGTGGATCGGGCCGTCGCCGCCATTCTATCCCGGTGGACGGCACGGGAGCGGCGCTCGTCGCCGCCGGAGGTGCGAGTCCTCGACGGCTGTCGGGGAAAATGGATCGGGATTGACGATCCAATGCTCGTGGGGAGGATCGAGTCCATGAATCCTCAGACCCCATCCCCTCGGGACCTCGCCCTCCGCTTCACCGAGCTGTACCGCTCGATCTACGACCGGTTCCACCGCCGAGATCGCGCAGACTGCTATCGGCTCACGCCCGAGTCCCGAGGGATCCTCGTGCACCTCGATCGCTCCGGTCCCCTGACCGTGATGGAGGCGGCGAAGCACTTCGACCGGTCGCAGTCCGCGATGAGCGAGCTGCTCGATCGGTTGGAACAGCGGGGTCTGATCGAGCGGATCAAGGACGAGCGAGATCGCCGGCGCACGCTCGTCTGGTTGACGCCCGACGGATTCGACGCACTCGAGAAGTCGGGCCAGGTGCTCTCGGTCCGCCTCGTCGAGCACGCGCTGTCACAGCTCGATGAACCGACTCGCCGACGGGTGATCGATTCACTCCATGAGCTGTTGGGAACGAAAGCACAACCACCCGGATACAAGGACGACTGAGATGAGCGAAACACGATGCGAGAGCTGCACGATGCCGATCGAGAGCGGCCGGTATTGCCAGTACTGCGCCGACGAGTCGGGTCGGCTCCACGACTTCGACGAGACCTTCGCGCGGATGGTCCAGTTCGCGCGACGGCACGACGCCACGATCTCCCAGAGCGAGGCGGAACGTCGGACCTTTCAGTTCATGAGTGAGCGCCCCGCCTGGAAAGACCATCCCTCCGTCGTGGCCGGAGTGCGGGACCGAGCGGACTGATCGCCGTCCCGGATCCCGTCGAGGGCGGACGGTGTCGTCGCACGCCGTCCGCTCCGCTCAACGGTGCTGGGGAACCGCAACACCGGGACGCATCACTTCGACGACGCGCGATCTTCGTGTGCGGACCTCTCGATCCGAACCTCGCCCTCCCTCCGACATCGCTGAAGCCACGATCCACTCGACGACGACGCACGGTAGTTCTCGACGCACCATCGGAAGTTGTCGCGTTCCTCGACACGCCACGTCGTCGCTCCATCCGCACTGCATGGATCCGAACGCCATCTTCACTTCGGAGTTTGGTGGATGAGGTTGCGCCCTCGCAACGACGCGTATAGTGTCGCGGTGGGCTTTCCCCGCACTTCCCGTCTGCAAGGGCTCCAGACGCCGAAGCTGGCCGTGGATAGCCAGAGATCTGACCCGATCTCACCGTGTGTGGCCAACCGTGGCGTTCATCGCTGGGCCGGTATGCTCGTCGGGACCTCGCAGTCCGAATCGAGCACCGAGAACGCAACTTCTCGCGGTGGTGGATCTTTCCGTTTGTTTCTCGGTTCTCTCGGGCTTCTTTTCAACTTCAGCGGACTCCGCGATCCGGAGTCCAGTCGCTACACAGGAGGGTTCATGCACTACCGGAGGGTGCTACCGTTGTGTCTACTGCTGAGCGCGTGTTGCTCGACAACGCTGTTCGGGCAGTGGACGTTCATTCGCGGGGATTCGAACGGCGATGGCGCGGTGGACGTCGCGGACGCCATCGACGCGCTCGGTTTCCTCTTCCTCGGCGAGACCCACGACTGTCTCGACGCCGTGGACTCGAACGATGACGGCGGGCTCGACGTCGCCGACCCCGTGTACTTGTTGACCTACATGTTCTCCGGGGGCACGCCGCCGAGCGCGCCCTTCCCCGATTGCGGTGGCGATCCGACCGCGGACGCGATCTCGTCGCCGGCATTCCAAAGACGGTCGTGGTCAACTCGGACGAGGTTCGCGAAGCGCTCAGCGAGCCGATCAATGCGATCGTCGAGGCTGTTCTCATCGCGCTCGAGAAG
>JAGQRC010000775.1 GCA_020425835.1 Planctomycetota bacterium
GAAGCTTCTCCGCTGCTGCCCGCGATAGGCCTCGCACCGGTTTCGAGAGCCGAGTGGCACAGTCTTCGAGGAATCTCTGGGCCAACATCAGGATGTCATTGCCTCGCGCTCGCAACGGGGGAACGCAGACCTCGATCACCTTCAGGCGGTAGAAGAGGTCCGCTCGGAACTCGCCCGCCTCGACCGCAGATTCGAGGTCTCGATGGGTCGCCGCGATGACAGCGACGTCCACGGGAACCTCCCGGTCAGCTCCGAGGGGACGCACTACGCGCTCCTCGAGCGCGCGGAGGAGTTTCGGTTGGAGGGACAGAGGGAGTTCGCCAATCTCGTCGAGGAACACGGTCCCCCCGGATGCGCTGACGAAGAGACCCGTGCGCGTTCCCAATGCCCCGGTGAAGGCCCCCGGTCGGTGGCCGAAGAGTTCGCTCTCCAGAAGGGTCTCGGAGAGCGCGGCGCAGTCGACCGTGACGAACGGGGCGTTTGCGCGTTGCCCCTCCGAGTGTATGGACCGGGCGACGAGTTCCTTGCCGACGCCGCTCTCGCCGAGGATCAGGACGGGAACCGTCGCGCCCGCCACTCGACGAAGTCGACTGAACAGTGCATCCATGACGGTGCTCGAGCCGAGGAGTGCCCCGAAGGGTCGCGCGATCTCGATCGCGTCGCTGAGGCGGGTCACCTCGGCCTGCAGCCGACGGTGCTGCGCCGCCCGACTCACCGCGAATGCTAGTACTTCGAGTTCCACGGGCTTGGTGACGAAGTCATACGCCCCGGCCCGGATCGCGGCAATCGCGGTCTCGAGACTTCCGAATGCGGTGAGGACGATCACAGGAACGTCGGGCATGTTCGCGTGGAGATGCCCACAGAGCTCAATTCCGTCCGCCCCCGGCATTCTCAAATCCGTGATCACAACATCGACAGACCCCGACAGGACGAGCTCGCTGGCCTTCTGCGCGGTAGCGCACTCGATCGGCTCGAAGCCCCGACGACCAAGGTCCTCGGAGAGGAGATCCCGCATGCTCCGGGAGTCGTCGACGATCAGGATCCGGTCGGGCATGCTTCTGCTCCTGCGCGCGACAAGTGGAGGGCGAACCTGCACCCGGCACCGACTTCGCTGTCCACGGTCAGGAATCCGCCGTGATCCTCGACGATACCATGGGCAATGGAAAGCCCGAGTCCCGTCCCTTCTCCGACGTCCTTGGTCGTGAAGAATGGCTCGAACACGTGCTGGATCTGGTCCGGCGGGATCCCGGGACCGTCGTCCTCCACTCGAATGCGGATCATCTCGTCGGTCGAGCTCTCGGCGGACAACGGGGAGCGGACTTCGCGAATCTCGGCACCCACCTCGATGCGTCCACCCTTACGAACCGCTTGTGCGGCGTTGACCAGGAGATTGACGATGACCTGTTGAATCTGTGCCCTGTCGATCTCCGCGAAGAGTGGAGCTCCAGCGGGTTTCCAGGTGACCGAGATCGACTTCGCTTCGGTGATCGTTCTCACGAGATCGATCGATTCCACGACGATCTCGCCGACGTCACATCGTCGTCGGACCGACACGGGACCGGTCCGTGCGAAGTCCAGTAGCTGCCGAACGATCCCCGAGATCCTGTTCGCCTGTTCGATGATGATCGTGGCATTCCGGGCGGCGTTGGGGGGCGTATCGCCTCCTTGAGCGATCAACGTCGCGCGACCGGAGAGCACGTTCAATGGAGTCCCCAGCTCGTGCGCGATTCCGGAGGCAAGCCTTCCCACAGTCTTCAAGCGATCGGCGTGTCGAAGCTCGTTGAGCGCATCGAGCCGCGCTTCGCTCTCGTTCTCGGCGCGCGTCCTGGCCTCGCCGAGCTGGAGCGACATCCGGTTCAGCGCTTCGGCGAGTGTCGATAGCTCGTCCCGCCCATGGAGTCGGACTTCGTTCATGAGCTCACCCCGACCCACTTCCTCGGTCTTCGCGATCAATTGCCGCAACGGGAGGCCGACCCAGCGGATTCCCAGCCAGACCACCACAACTGCACCGAGGCAAAGGGCACCACCCGCCAGGAGGATGAACCGTATGATCGTCGTTCGGACCATGGTAGGAGGGGGGACGAGCGAGGCTTCGACGACCACGGCCGACTTCGGGCTCGCCAGCGCGTAGGTGGTCACCCCGTCCGTCTTCGTGATCGTGACGACTCCGTCTCTCTGGAGCCGTGAAGCGAGGTCCGGTGGAAGCGGGTCCGCAGTGAGGTCGCGACCTCGGATTCGGGTGCGAGAACCGGCGTCCAGTGCGAGGTCCGGAAGAGGCGAAGGCTCGACGCGGGGGCCCAGTCGCGAGTTCAAGTTCGCTAGGGACCGGGCGAGAACCGTGGTGTCCTGGATCGCGTCTTGCCGGAAGACCTCCTCGGCGCGTCGGTAGGAGAAGTAGCCATCGACGACGAGAAGGGCGGCGATCGTGGCGACGAGGAAGGCGACGAGCTTCGCAGCCAAGCGCATGAGAGGTCAGTGCCTTTCGATCGGCGGTCGCGG
>JAGQRC010000776.1 GCA_020425835.1 Planctomycetota bacterium
CCGACGCTTCATCGCGGGTCGCGCGCTCCTCCGCGGCGGTCTCGCCCTCTATCTCGCCCTCGCCCCTTGGGACGTGGAGCTCGACTACGGTGAACAGGGAAAGCCGCGGCTCCGCGAGGGCCGCGGCCTCGAGTTCAATCTGTCGCACTCCGGCGACATCGCAATGCTCGCGGTCGGAGCCCGTCGACTCGGCGTCGACGTCGAACGCCGTCGCACCTCCCGCGATCTCGACGCGATCGCCCGCCGGTACTTCTCGCCCCCGGAAGTCGACGAGTACCAGAGTCTCCCGAAAAGCGAGCGACTCCCCGCGTTCTATCGTTGTTGGGCGCGCAAGGAGGCCTACCTCAAGGCTCGGGGCGGCGGGTTGACCACTCCCCTCGACCAGTTCGCCGTCACGCTCCTGCCCGGTGTCGCGTCAGAGATCGTCTGGACGGATGTCGATCCCGCCGGACACCCCGGCTGGGACTTGCTCGCGTTCGATCCCGGCGACCGATGTGAGGGAGCCGTGTGCATCGAGCGACACCCCGCGAACGGTCCGCCCCTCCTGAGGACATGGATCTGGAGTCCCGGAGGGGAGCTCCCGCGGATCGTCCCGCGGTAGACCGTCCATGTCGCTCGATTGCGTCGCGGCGTCGACTCCTGGCTTGCGCCGCCATCGCGGGGATCACGGACAGCCGGTATTGCAGCTCAGCAAATCCGCGGATGGATCGGTGCCGCAGGTGATCGGTGGGACCGGAGGCGGCGTGGTCGGGTCGAAGAGTTGGCGCAGGAGAACGATGGTGTCGGTGATCGGCTCGACGAGACCATCGTCGTTGAGGTCGGCGGCATCGAAGCAGACCGGCTCCGGGGCGCCGATGATGAACCCGTATGCCAAGAGGTAGACGGCGTCGGCGACGGTCAACAGGGCGTCCCCGTTCACGTCGCCGCGAACGAAGTCCGGTCCCGGATCGTTGAGGAAGACGCCGCCGCTCGAGATCGCCAGCGTTCGGAAGAACTCGAGCGCCGACGGCTCTTCGGAGAGCCCGTAGGCGTGGATCGGGATCCCGGTCGGGTTCATCGCCGCGATCTCGTCGAGAGCTTCCTCCGCGGTTCCGCTCGTCGTGCATCCGGGAATGCCGTCACTGACGAGGATGATCGCCGCGTTCGGTCCACTGGTGGCGGCGATCGCCATCGCCTGAGCCAGGCCCGACACCATGCAGCTGAGACCGTCCGGGTAGATCGAGTCGACGAAGGCCAGGGCGGTGCCGATCTCGGTCGCCGTCGCGGGCACGGCGGTCGGCATGCAGACCTCCACCCACGTCCCGTAGCACAGGACGGAGAACGACGCGTCCGGCGTGAGCAGACTCAGGCCGAGATCGACCTCCTCTTGCATTGTCGTGAGGGGGAGCTCTTCACCCGGAAGCGCCCAACCCATGCTCGCCGAGCGGTCGAGGCACCAGACGAAGGTGTCCGCTTCGAGGTCGACGCCGAACATGGTGGTCTCGCCCGCCGACAGTCCGGACGCCGCCAACGCCGTGGCGATGATGAGGGCGGCCCAGAATCCGTGCGTGCGTCGTCGTGCGGTCAACTGCCACCACCTCTCCCGTATCGAGACCCGACTCCGGAGGGAGCCCGGGGCCCCGGCGACTTCCCGCCAGCTTACGGCTGCGGGCGCCGTGGGAAAAGAACCGAATGTCACCGCCCCCGGCGCCCCGTTCCCTCGGCCCGGTGTATCGTGCTCTCCTGTGGCGACTTGAGCCGTGTCCCGGGGATCAGTAGAGGAACGCGACCAACTCGTCGCGGGTCACTCCGCCGAAGTAGCGGCCGACCTCGGCCCCCTCGAGTCGGAGGGCGAGATCGTCCGGCTCGTAGCGCACGCCGACGAGCAGCCGCTCGAGCTCGGAGACATCGAGCTCGCCGAAGAAGTCCCCGAAGAAGCGAACGGATTGGACGACACCCTTCTGGACGTCGATCCTCGCGTCGATCTCGCCGATCGGGAAGCGGTGGACCTTCTGGACGTTGAAGGCGGGTGAGCTGCCGAAGTTCCACTCCCACGTCGAGTACTTGGTCTCGGCGAGGTCGTGGATCGCCCGCCACTCCTCGGCAGTGAACCGATGCCGTCGGATCTCGCCTTGTTCGGCGAAGAGCCCCTCGATCAACCGGTCCCGGAACTCCTCGAGACCCATCGGCGACTCGAGGAACTCGGAGATGTTCGCCACCCGGCTCCGGATCGACTTGAGCCCCTTCGAAGTGATCTTGCTCATCTTCGGATTCAGCGCTTCGACGACATCTTCGAGCCGCGAGTCGAACAGCAGCGTGCCGTGGCTGAACATCTTGTGTGCGGTGAAGAACTGCGCGTTGCCGGAGATCTTCCGTCCACCGGCGAGGATGTCGTTGCGGCCGGTCAGCTCGGCCGGGACGCCGAGCGATCGCAGGATCGCCACGACCGGCTCGGTGAAGCGGTGGAAATCGAGGACGGCGCCCTGCTGGTACTGCTGGAGGACCGAG
>JAGQRC010000777.1 GCA_020425835.1 Planctomycetota bacterium
CGCCGCCGCCGCCGCCGCCGCCGCCCCCCCCGCCTCCGCCGTCGCTTCCGCCGTACTTCCCTCCACCGTTCGGCGGGATCCTGACCTACGACTGCGCGGGGACCTCCCACTCCTGGGGCGGAAGTCACGACTACTCCGTCGGGAACTCGTACGCCGGAGTGAACGCCGATTTCACGCTCGCGGCTTCGGGCCACGAGGAGTGCAGCCTGACGCCGGAGTCCGCGATGTACGACTTCCACGCGGACGTCGACCTGCGAGCGCTCGGCAGCACGCTGAACGCGATCTACGTCGGCGCCGAGTCGCACTACGTGGACGGGGGGAGCTCCGACGCCGAGCTCCTGTTGAAGCTCGGTCCGTTCACGATCTTCTCCGAGGATGACCCGACCCTCGTGCTGATGGATGAAGAGGACACGATCTCCCTGTTCGAGGGAGAGATCACGGTCACACCGCTCGGGATCCCGGTCACCCTCGGGGTCGACATCGGCATCGGCTACGACGGGAACGCCGCGCTGACCGCGATCCTCCCGGCGGCAGGAACCGCGTCGTTCTCCGCCTGGGTCCAGGGCGAGGCTCACGCCGGGCTCGGTGTCTCCTGCTTCTGGGTCGGCGGAGTCGTCGAGCTCGATCTCCTCGAGACGCAAGTCGAGGCGGGGATCCAGATCCTCCCGCACGCGGCCAGCGGACTGGTGACGCTCGAGTTCACGCCGGTCGACATCAAGATCAAGGGCTGCGCCGAGGCGTTCTGCTCCCAGAGCTGTATCACGCTCGTCGACTACAGCACCCCGAGCTACGACGTCACGCTGTTCTCCCTCTGATCCCACCACGCGCTTCGACCCCCACGGGAGGACTCGACCGAGTCCTCCCGTCCTCATACCTCGCCTCGCCCCCAGGCCCCTCGCCGAACTCGCGACGTCCCGCAGCGGGTGCGTCGACTTCCCGAGCCCCACGGAACGGACGGATCCATGCTCCGCTTGCTGCTCACTCTGGTCGTGGTCGCCGTCGTCATCGCGCTGTGCCTGTCGCTCGACGACGCCCCGACGGTCGAGGTCGCTTCCCGGACCGCGCGACCCTTGATCGACTCCAGCGCTCCGGAGGAGATTGCGCCGATCGAAATCCCGGCGACACGACCCGACGTCGATGAAACGGTCGATCTCCACGGCTACCGCGCGGGGGATCGTCTGCGCTATCGGCTCCGACAAGCGCGTTCGGTGACGGTTCGAGCCTCGGCGAGCTTCGGGACCGACACGCAGGACGAGGCCGCGACCGAGATGGTCTCCGGCTTCGAGAGCGCGACGACCGGAGTCCTCTCGGTCGTCATCTACGAAGCGAGCGCGGACGGAGGGCTGTTCGGTTTCGCGATCGAGTCCGCCGACGTTCGGATGGCCACGAGCGACATGGCCGATCCGGCGGAGCGCGAAGTCATCGGCAACGCACTGGCGCAGGAGGTCCTCGCCACGATCGACGCGCACGGTCAGGTCGATCGGATCCTGTTCCCGGCGGGGCTTCCCGTCGACGCCGAGCTGCTCTGGCGAGATCTCCTCGCGCGCTGGCAGATCGTCTACCCGGATTCCAGCGCCGCGGATGAGTGGTGGGCCGACGAAGACGACGCGACAGGTCTCTGCTCGGTCGCCTACACCCGCCGAGGTCCGTCCATCGAGAAGTCGCGCGTCGAGTATCGCCACTATCACCACGTCGCCACGACGCAGGGCGTGGCGGCGAACCGCACGTCTCCGGTGGGCGATATCGCGGAGGTCATCGGATACGAGGTGGAGCGTATCCCGACGCGGGCGTCGGGTCGCGGCACGGCATCGATCGATCTTCGAGACGGCCGCCACACCGTCGACGCCGAGGTCGAGTTCGACCTCGACCTCGCGTCACTCGAACAAGACGAGGCGATCGGCGACGCGGCGGCGATCGCCCGGGGACGCTTCGATCGCTCCACCACCACGACCCTCGCGGTCCTGCGCGTCCCGCCGACGCCGAGTCGTCCGGAGGAGCCGGCGACACGCGACGCGGTGATCGCGCTGCTGGCCGAGCTCCGTCTGTTGGTCGAGCGAAACGGGGCGTCCGATCCAGCCGTGGTCTCCGCCATGGCGCGTCTGGCGGACATGATCCGCCGAAGAGACGACGCCGTCGAACTCGCGGTCGAGGCGCTCGGTGGGGACCCTCCGAAGGGGCTCACCGCGGTGGTCTACGGAGCACTCGGCACCGCCGGCACTCCGGCCGCGCAGCTCGCGCTCCGAGCCGTGTTCACCGACGATCCGAACCGCCGGGGCCGCTTCGCGGCGCTGACCTCGTTCGTCCAGGTCGAGAGCCCCCTGCCCGAGGTGGACGACGAGCTCCTCGGTCTCTTCGAGTCGGACGACCCTCTCGGCGGCAGCGCCCTCCTGGTATTGGGAGCGGTCGGGAGCAAGATCGTCCACGAGGATCCGACGCGTCTCGAGCAGATCGAGCGATCGATCGTCGCCGTGCTGGACGATCCCCG
>JAGQRC010000778.1 GCA_020425835.1 Planctomycetota bacterium
TCTCGGCGAAATGGCGGAGCACGGCCGCGTCGGGGACGCGCCCGATGGTCGGCTCACCCGCGGACACGAGAGCGCCGAGGGCCATCCCGACGGCGAGGATCGCCCCTCGGAGCCCGGCTCGGCGCGGACGGTGGTTCGTCATGACCGGTGTTCCCTTTCGTGTGGATTCCCGGCCCTGTCGACCGGCGAGTGATCGGGGATCCGGAACGGTGGGGGATCGTGACCGCGAACTCGGCGCCGAGGAGGAAACCTCCGCCGCGGTCGATCCGGTGTCGTTCGTCGAGTTCGCCGGAGAACGAGGGTCGTGCCTCCTCCACGAGCGAGCGGATCGCGACACGGTCGACCGGAGACGGGGTCCCACCTCGGCGGGTATCATTCCGACCGATCTTGGAGGAATGCCCATGGCCGATCGCGCCCACCGTCTTCGCGAGCTGGTCGACCGTCAGTCTCGGACCGGCGAGCTCCAGTCGAGCGAAGAGCTCATCGCCCTGCTCTACGATGAACTCCGCGATCTCGCGCGGGCCCGTCTGGCGCGGCTCACGCCCGGACAGACGCTCCAGGCGACGGATCTCGTCCACGAGACCTACGCGAGGATCCAAGGGCGCGAGCCGGACGGTTGGGAGGGGCGCCGTCACTTCTTCTTCGCCGCGGCTCGATCGATGCGCGACATCCTGGTCGAAGGGGCGCGACGTCGAGCGATGAAGGAGCGTCACCTCGGGGTGTCGCGGATCACCCTGTCCGAGGTGCTCGTCGAGTTCCAGACCCCCGAGGACTGGATGGCGTTGGACGAGGCGCTCGATCGACTCGAGGTCCACGATCTCGAGAACTACCAGGTGGTGATGTTGAGGTTCTTCGCCGGGCTCGAGCAGGATGAGGTCGCCGCGGTGCTCGAGTTGTCGGTGAGCACCGTCCAACGGAAGTGGGCCTACTCCCGCGCCTGGTTGCTGCGGTCGATGAGCCACTCGTGATCAGGGGGCGTCGCCGATGAACGACCGTCGACGGGTCGAGGAGCTTTTCGAGGCGGCGCGTCGGATCGATCCGGAGCGGCGGGCGGCGTACCTCGACGACCACTGCGATGGCGACGAGGGCTTGCGCGACGAAGTGCTCTCGCTCCTCGAGTTCGATCGCCCGTCGGGGACGATCCTCGACAGCGCGGTGTTCCAGCGCGAGACGCTCGGGGACCGGGACGCGCCGGGGCTCCCGGAGGACTTCGGCGGCTATCGCTTCCTCGAACCGCTCGGGTCGGGGGGCTTCGGCGACGTGTATCTCGTCGAGCAGTCGTCCGTCGAGCGCCGCTTCGCGCTCAAGCTGATCAAGCCCGGAATGGACTCCCAGAGGGTCCTCGCGCGATTCGACACCGAGCGCATGGCACTGTCGGTCATGGATCACCCCGGCATCTCGCGGATCATCGACGCGGGGACCACGCCACGGGGCCGCCCCTACTTCACGATGGAGTTCATCGATGGGCTGCCGATCACGCAATACTGCGATCGCGAGCAGCTCTCCGTCGCCGCGCGCATCGAGCTCGTGATCGAGGTCTGCCGGGCCGTTCACCACGCGCACCAGAAGGGGATCATCCACCGAGATCTGAAACCATCGAACATCCTGGTGACCGAGGAGGACGGCCGAGCGGCCCGGCCAGTGGTGATCGACTTCGGGATCGCGAAGGCACTGGAGGACTCCGGAGACGGGTCGGCGGTGACCGAGACCCGGGTGTTCCTCGGGACGCCGGACTACGTCAGCCCGGAGCAGGTGGGTTGGGGTCGGAGCGACATCGACACCCGCAGCGACGTCTATTCGCTCGGGGTCCTGCTCTACGAGATCCTCACCGGCGCGACCCCACTCGATCTCCGGTCGACGGCGGGCAGCGATGTCCAACGCGTGATCCACGAGAAGGACCCGCTGCGACCGAGTGCGAGGGTCCACATCCTCGGTGCGGACGTCGAGACGGTGGCGACCCACCGGGGCCTCGATCCGCGGGCATTGCGACGCGCCTTCGCCGGCGACATCGACGCGATCGTGCTCAAGTGTCTGGAGAAGGACCGGCGTCGCCGGTACCCGAGCGCGATCGCGCTCGGAGAGGACTTGTCCCGTTATCTCGAGGACGAACCGGTGCTGGCTCGATCGCCCGGGGTCCACTACCGCGTCGGCAAGTTCGTCCGACGCCATCGCCTGCCGGTGCTCGGCTTCGGTGTGCTCCTGATCGCGCTGATCTCCGGGCTCGTCATCGCGTCGTTCGGTCTCGTCGAGGCGCATCGAGGACGCGAGTCCGCAGAGCTCGAGGCGCGGCGTGCGGTGGCGGTCCGTGAGTTCTTCGTTCGCCGGATGCTCGACGCCGCGAACCCCGCGCTCGGAGGCGGGGCGGGCACTCCGATCGGGGAGCTCCTCGACGGAGCGGCGCGCGAGATCGGCTCCGCCTTCGCCGATGATCCTCCGGTCGAGGCGTCGGTCCGTGTGACGCTCGCCCATGCCTACCGCGAGTTGG
>JAGQRC010000779.1 GCA_020425835.1 Planctomycetota bacterium
GGCTACCTTCGGCTGCATGGACGATCGCGCGCCGGTTGGTCGCGCCCCGACGCGTCCCGGGACGAGCGCTACGACCACTACTACGATTCCGGCGAGGTCGAGGAGATCATCGCCGCGATCGGCGTGCTCTCGGCTCGGGTCCCGCGGATCCTCGTCGCGGCCAACAACCACTTTCGTGCCCAGGCCCCCGCCGCCGTCGTCGCTTTGCGATACCGCTGGGAGGGTCAGCCCGTCGACGCCCCGCGCCGACTCGCCGAAGCGTACCCGGCCCTTCGGGGAGCCATCGTCGATCGCGAGCCTCGAGAGCTCTGCTTCGAAGAGGGAGCCACGGGTCCATGAGCCGTCCGCTCGAACGCGATGCTCCCGACGACGATGGGGTTGGTTTCGACGCCACTCTGCCCACCGGGCGCGATCTCTCGTTGGCGCACGACCGTATCGAGTTCCGCGTCCGGGAATCCGCGGCGGACCGGCTCGACCGCTACCTTCTCGAGCGTCTCGGCTGGAAGTCCCGGAACAAGGTCCAGAGGCTGATCCAACACGGCCGAGTGACCGTCAACGGCGAGCGGTCCAAGCCCGCTCGGAGGGTGCAGCGGGGAGACGTGGTCCGGATCGTGCTCGACCCCGGAGGCGAGCCGAACGGATCGGAGGACACGCCTCCGCCGACGATTCTCTACGAGGATCCCTTCCTGGTGGCGGTGGACAAACCGCCCCACGTCTTGGTCCATCCCGTGGGGCGAACCGTGTCCGGCACGATCATCAACCGGCTCCACGCCCGCTATCGCGAGACCGGCGAGCACGGCCGTCGGCGTGTCGTGCCGAAGCTCTGCCACCGCCTGGACCGAGAGACCTCCGGTGTGCTCCTGATCGCGAAGTGCGACGTCGCGCGACAACGGCTGTCGGACGACTTCGAGAACGGTCGCGTCGAGAAGCAGTACCTCGCGATCACCGAAGGCGCGCCGATGTCCACGGAGTTCACGATCGACGTCCCGATCGCCGCGCACCTCGATCGAGAGGCGGGCCGAGGAAACCGACTCGCACGAGCGGACTCGGCCGGCAAGTCGGCGGAGACCCGCTTCGAGTTGCTCCGCACCGAGGGGGCGATCGCCCTGCTCCGTTGCGCTCCCCTGACCGGCAGGCAGAATCAGATTCGCGTTCATCTGGCGCATGCTGGCCATCCGATCCTCGGCGACGTCGGCTACGGCTCCGACCCGGCGTCGGTCCCGGGGATCCCCTTCCCGGGTCGCGCCCTCCTCCACTCGTCGGCGCTGCAGTTCCGCCATCCGATCTGGGGACACCGGATCCTCCTGCGCGCCCCATTCCCCCCGGACTTCCCACTCGGACTCGAAGAAGCCGATCACGACCGCTCGCGTTTTCCGTCCGATAACGTCGGGCCCGACGGGCTAAGCGACCGATCGCGCAAGGGTTGACGAAGCGGAGGTCGACACCGTGCGCGGTCGAGCCGGCCCTCGGGTGGTCCGGATCCAACAGGCCGGGGTATCTTCCTAGGAGGCCGTCGACGGGCCCGACTCCGCCGCCTTCGAGGGACGAGGCCACGCCGGCCCTCCGGCCGCTCGAACGCAGCACCGGAGTCCGCTCTGCGCCGATGAGTCGTCCGCGTATGCCCAACGATCGAACGAGTTCGGAGATGCCTTGTCCAACCCCGAAGCGTCACGCTCGAGCCTGACTCGAGATCCGGAGGAGTGGCGCAACTTCGACGCGAGCGACTTCAGGATCCTCGTTGCGGACGACCTCGAGGACACGAGATTCGTCCTACGCCGAGCGTTGACGCTCGACGGGTTCACGATCGACGAGGCGACGAACGGCGAAGAGCTCCTGGACATCGCTCGGCGGAGACCGCCGGACCTCATGATCGTCGACATCATGATGCCGAAGCTCGATGGGCTGGCCGCCTTGGCGCAGATTCGCCAGGATCCGCTGCTCGCGCACGCCTACATCATCCTGCTCACCGGCAAGTCCTCGTTGAACGAGAAGATCGAGGGCTTTCAGCTCGGTGCCGACGACTACGTCACGAAGCCCTATTCCCTCGCCGAGCTCCGGGCGCGGGTCAACGCTGGCATCCGATTGCGTGCCCTCCATCGTCACCTCGCCGAGTCACACCAGATCCTGATCCGGCAGGAGAAGCTGGCGACGATCGGGGTCCTCGCGGCGGGCGTCGCGCACGAGTTCAACAACATCATGAGCGGCATATCCGGCTACGCACAACTCGCGCGCAACAACCCGAAGTTCGTCGAGCGGCTCATCGACGTAGCACTGGAGCAGAGCGAGCGCGCCCAGAAGATCACCTCCAGCCTGGCGACCTTTTCGGGCTCCGCGTCCTCCACCGTGACCCTGAACCAACTGGGCTCCCTAGTGGAGTCGGCGACCTGCCTTCTCCAGAAGGAGTTCCACCGACATCTGGTCGAGTGCACCTTGAAGCTGGACGCAGGGCTCCCGCCGGTGCGCGTCAATGCCGGGCAACT
>JAGQRC010000780.1 GCA_020425835.1 Planctomycetota bacterium
CACCGGGGGCGCCGACCTCTTCACGCGAGGCGATTCCAACGACGACGGACTCTTCGACATCTCGGATGCCGTGTATTCGCTCGCGGCGTTGTTCATCCCCGGCTCCCAACCCCCGGGCTGCCTCGATGCGGGCGACACCAACGACGACTGGTTGTTCTACATCTCCGACCCCTTGTTCACGCTGGCATCCCTGTTCATTCCGGGTTCCGACGTCCCGCCGTCCCCGCATCCATCGTGCGGCGTGGATCCGACCGACACGGATCCCTTGGACTGTGCCGAGTTCGACAGCTGTCCCTGAGGAGCTGCGGGTCATGCAGGCATGACTTGCCGGTCCCGATTCGTTCAACTCCCTTTCTGCAGAGGATGGAGCTCTCTCCCATGAACCGTGCTCTTCTCCGGCGGTCCGCCGTGGCCGCCGCCCTGATCGTCTTCGTCGCTGGTTTCGGAGTCTTCGCCAAGGACGGCGGCAACGAGAAACTCGAGGAACAGATGTCCGTGTTCCGTCGAACGACTCGCGCACTCGGCAAGTCGATCGGCGACAAGTCGAAGACGGCGGAATCCCTCCAGGGGATCCTCGCGATGCAGGAGGCGGCACAGAAGGCGAAGCTGCTCGAGCCCTCCAAGGCCAAGGGACTCGAGGGCAAGGAGAAGGAGGAGTTCATTCGGGGCTTCCGCTCCGAGATGATCGAGTTGCAGGAGCAGTTGCTGAAGATCGAGTCGCACCTGGTCAAGGGTGAGAACGACAAGGCCAAGGAAGCCTTCCAAGGTCTGCGAGGGATCCAGAAGGAGGGGCACCAGCGGTACAAGGACTAGTCCGTTGAAAAACTCGTTCCGGCCGACAGAAGCTCGGGCTCCCGGCCGGAACGGGTCTCTCGAGCTGGGCGGGCGGGGGTGACGGGGTTCCGTGACAGACACGTTCCAAGTGGCCTCGCGCGAGGGGTTTCGCGAGGCGGGCTCGGCGGCGGCGCGGCTCGGTCGAACTCGGGTCTTGTCGGAACCCTCGCGGCCACCGCCGTTGTGCACCGGCTCGGCGGTTTGACGCCACCTCGGCGGACCAGAACTCCATCGCCGCGTCGCGTTCGCCGGTTACACTCGCGGGTTCTCGCTCGAAGGCTCCCCTGGTCGTTCGACAAGAAGCGAAAGCCCGTCACGATGTCGCGATTCCGTTCTCGCGCGCGGTGGATCCGCGGTGTGGCCTGCATTCTGGTCTCGCTCCTCGCGCTGGCGGGGCCCACAAAGGCGGAGGACCCGTCCGACGCGTCCCGGCCCGCAGTGCTGCCGATCGATGGTTCGATCGATCCGGTCGTCGGCGGGGACGGGCCCGCTCCGATCTTCAGTCTCGCCGTCTCGCCGGCGGCGCCCCTGATCGCGCTGGGTTGTTCGCAGCAGATCTTCCTCTACCACCTCGACTCATCCGAGTTGCTCTCCGTCTTGCCGTTCCCAGCGGGTCGGGTGGGGGTGCTCCGCTTCGATGCGTCCGGGGTTCGGTTGCTCGCGGCGGGAGGCGATGACGAGGGAGCGGTCCAGGTCTGGGAGGTCGCATCGAGCCGATCGATCTTCGATCTGTCGAGCGACGATGGCCCGATCCGCGCCGCGGACCTCGACGGGGAACAGGGTCGTGTCGCGGTCGGTTCCGGTGAGCTGCTGAACCTCTACGACCTCACGACGCACGCGCCCCAGCTGACCTTGCGGGGGCACGCGCAGCCGGTGACCGCGATCGCTTTCGGTCCCGATGGTCGTCGACTGGCGTCGGCAGATCTCGGCGGCGGTCTCCGTCTCTGGCGCGCCGACTCGGGTGAGCTCATCTCGGAGATCCGCCCGACCTCGGATCGGCCGGCTGCCGATCCGGTGGTCGAGATTCGTTGGCATCCCGATGGGTCCCGACTCGTCACCGTCGATCGCGACGGAGCCGCGTCGATCTGGCCGCTCGACGGAGACGCCACCGCGAGCCGGTGGCCCGTCACGTCCGACGAGGCGACGTCGATCGATGTCGACGATCGGGGCATGGTGTCGGCCGACAGCCGCGGCGTGGTCCGAGTCTGGTCCTCGACCGGTGCCGAGACGGCGAAGGTCGAGGATCCGCTCGATGGAAGGGCGCTCGCTCGGTTCGACGCCACGGGCGCGGCGATCGTCGCGGGGGACGCCCACGGCCAAGTGCGCGTCTGGAGTCGCGCCGACGGCAAGCTGCGTTCTTCGTTCCTCGCCGAGCCGCCGCGAGTTCTCGAAGCGCTCGGTGCGATCCGGAATCGAGTCGCGAGCGAGGAGCAAGAGGTCGCCGCCGCGACCGATCGGAACCAGGCGGCGCACGAGATCTTGAGCACCGCCGTCGCCGACTTCGAGGCGTCCGACGAACGACACCAGCTGAGTGTGGCGAGCCACCAGCTCGCGAGCGAGCGCGCGCTCCGAGCGAACCAGCTCGTCGTCTCGATCGAGGACGCGATCCGCGCCGCGGAATCGATCGCGACCGA
>JAGQRC010000781.1 GCA_020425835.1 Planctomycetota bacterium
CTCCGAGAGCCCAGCCCGAGAGTCGACCCATCGCATGGCTCGCTCCTCGGAGCTCGAACCGGTTCCTCTCGGACATCGACGCGGTCGACTCGACTCCGAGGGTCGCGGTCCGAGTGGACGCCGCGGTCGTCCCACGTGCCGTTGTTCGATCCACGATCTGGGCCGACCTCTGGTCGATCGGGGTCCTGCTGCTCCTCGTCCGACTGACCATCTCGTGGTGTCGCATTCGATCGACCTACCACGGCGGGGCACGCCCGCTTCCCACTTTCCACACGGCGTTGGTCGATGACCTGCGTCGCAGGCTGCGGATCCGCACGAGGACGCAGGCCTTCCTCTCATCGAGCGTGGATGTTCCGACGGTGATCGGCTGGTTGCGCCCGAGGATCCTCCTTCCCGCGAGTGCCCTGTTCGGTCTGACACCGAGTCAACTCGAGGCGATCCTCGCCCACGAACTCGCCCACATTCGTCGCTGGGACTACGCCGTCAGCTGGCTCCAGGTCGTCGTCGAGACCCTGTTCTTCTTCCATCCCGCCGCATGGTGGATCTCCCATCGACTCCGCGAGGAGCGCGAGCACTGCTGCGATGATGTCGCGGCCGCGCTCTGCGGTCGCTCCACATTGGCCCACGCGCTCGTCTCCCTCGAGGCGCTGCGCGGTCGTTCGTCACGCTTGGACCCGGCCCTCGCCGCCACGGGCGGCTCGCTCCTGGAGAGGATTCGAAGAATGGTCGCCCCATCCACCGAGTCGCGTTCGACCCACCCGATCCTGATGCTCACGTTCGTCGCGTTGATCGGAGTCGCGTGGACCCTCCACGCGGCGGACGATCCGCTCCGAGTCCCGCCGGCGGAGACAGGGAGCCCCTCGCTCGAGTCCGACTCGTCAGTCCGGACCACCGAGACCGAGACTCGGCCCGAAGCCCTCCCCACGATCCCGGACGGGTCCCGTGCGGACGCCGTTCCGTCGTTGCCGCCTGCGAACGAGAGCACTCCGCTGACGACACGACCCGATCCGCGGAACCTGCTCCAGCCCCTTCTCGGGACGCTCACGTTCGGCGACCGCCGCACTCCTCGGCCGTGGTCGCTCTACCACGACTCGACCACCGGGTTCTGCGGCACCGAAGATCCGATCGGAGTGCCGAAGTCCGATGCCGAAACACCGACGCCCCGTCCCGTCGCTGGGACATCGGGCCGAGTCGTCGCCGTCCGACCGGATCTCGTCATCCTGAGTGTGGGCTCCGATGACGGGGTGAGGATCGGAGATCGTTTCACGATCTTCCGGAACGCTCAGTTCGTCGCGAGGGCACGCGTCGAGAAGACGACGCCGGACCTCGCGGGCGCTCGTATCGAGTTCGCGAAGGAGGATGACCCCGCTCGCGTCGGCGACGCGTCGGTGCTCACGACGGACAACGAACGAGTCGATCCCGGCGCGGATCGAGCGCTCTCCCCGGACGTCCGCGTCACGGCGATCGACCCTCACTCGAAGTTCGTGGTCCTCGGTAACACCGAAGGCCGTCTACGGGTGGGCGAGCGCTGGTGGATCCGCCGCGGCGTGGTCGACACGGCGCACGTCGAGGTGATCGCGGTGGCCGAACAGAGCGCCACCGCACGGATCCGGCTCCTCAACCCCGAGAGCCCGGTGCAGGTCGGTGACCGTGCGATCCTCGATACGTCGGCCTCCGAGAGGAATGCCCGGCCGGACCCCGATGCTCGGACGAAGGCGACGCCTCGCGAGAAGCGGATCTGGACCCTGCACGTCGTGGCCGAAGGCGACACGCTCGCCTCCATCGCCGAACGGTACTACGGTGATGCCCGCAGCTGGGACCGTATCGCTTGGGACAACGTGGGCACGGATGTCCACGACCTCGCCGTCGGCACCGTCCTGAAGGTCTCCTTGAACGACGCGGTCCCTTCCGGAAGGTGAGATTCGAAACGACACCGGCCGCGCAGCGACGGGTACCGTCCGATCCTGTCTCCAGGATCCGACCCCGCCGCCACGCGGCCAGTGCTGTTCCGTCGAACAACGCCAGCGGCGACTACGCGCGACTCTTGATGCGTTTCCGCTTCGAGTCGTTGTAGTAGTAATAGTAGTAGTACTCGCCGCCCTTTTGCTTCGAGAACTTGTTCAGGAACACCCCGAGGATGTTGCTCTGGACGTTGGTCAGCAGGTGCTTCGCCCAGGTGACCTCGTGCTGTTCCGCTTGACCCGCACCGACCACGAACACGCTGCCGTCGACGGCCGACGAGATCGTGAGCGCGTCGCCCACCTTGTTGATCGGCGGCGTATCGAAGACGACGAAGTCGTAGTGCTGCTTGAGCTCGCTGACGAGCGCGGCCAGTCGGGTCGGCTCGAGGAGCACGACCGGGTCCGCGACCGCCGGTCCGCTCGAGATCACGTCGAGGTTGTCGACGCTCGAGTGCTGGACCACCGACAGCGGGTTCATCGTGCGCCCGGCCAACTCGTCGTCCGTC
>JAGQRC010000782.1 GCA_020425835.1 Planctomycetota bacterium
TAGTGCGCCGAGCGACGCGACCCCGAACTAGCGCACCGTCGTTCGCGCAGCGTCGCGAGGAGGGGACCGGCTCTCGGAGCCGCACCGTGCGGCTGTTGTTCGGTCTCACCGTTCCGTGCCGACTGTCCCGTCCCGCGTTTCGAGCTCACCCTCTCGCCGCCGGTTCTCATCGCGATGCTTCCGCACCTCCTCCCTGCGGATCGTGTGACGGATCGCGCCGTCGGGAGCGGTTCCCTACTCGCCGAAGTGCGGCCACCCGGCGATCCACCGCTCTACCTCCTCCACTCCGAGTGGCTCGTCTAGACCTTCCTCGATCGTGAGCGCTCCCCGGAGCGTTCGTGGCACCGCGTCGCCCATCGGCCTTCGTCGCTCGGGTGCGCGACCTCTTCTCCGATCGCAGGAAGAACACCCACGTGTTACCGACACTCTCGACGCCGAGGCGTTGGGGCGTCCTGCTGTTGTCCGCCCTCGTCTCCGGCTGCGTGACGCTGTCGCCGGAGTCCGAGCTCGATGACGCGGCCGCCCTCATCGCCGCGCGCTCCGGTCTCCCGATCCCGAAACTCCGAGCCGAGGATGAGCGCCCGTCCGAGTGGACCCTCGATCGACCGATCGGCATCCGCGAGGCGGCGTCTCTCGCGCTCCAGCGACATCCTCTGCTCCGCGCGGAGATCGAGAGGATCACCGAAGCGCGTGCCGACTTCGCACAGGCCCATCTGCTCCCCAATCCCGTGTTGACCTTCGCCTACGGAGTGCCGATCGACGGCATGTCGGGAACGCCGCTGATGGCCTCCGCGATCGAACAGGTCGCCGCACTCTGGAAGCGACCGGCGCGCATCGACTCGGCGGACGCCGCGCTGCGTGCGAGGGTGCTCGTCCTCAGCGACATCGCGCTCCGGCTTGTCGCCGATGTCCGAACCCGCTACTGCGAAGCGGTGCACGCGGAACGTCAGACCGAGATCGAGCGACGGCGCGTCGTCGCGCTCGCCGAGCGGCGTGCGCTGATCGAGGCGATGTTCGACGCCGGTGAAGCGACCCGACGAGCGTTCAATCGGGCGCGGGTCGACGAGGCGCGGGCTCGCGAGCGCGCCCACCGCAGCGAAGAAGGGTGGGCGCTCGCGCGGCGTCGACTCGCCGAGCGGTTGGCCATCGCGCCGGGCGATGAGTCGCGGTTGCGGCTCGATCCCACCTCGATCGACGTCGCCCCGGGAGGCTTCCTCTCCACGCGCGACCGGGCACTTCTCGATGCACCGCCGATCGACGAAGCCGAGACCGCTCGACTCGTCGCCCGTCGGCGACTCGATGTTCTCGCCGCCTACGTCGCCGTCGACGGTCGCTCTGCGACGACGAGACTCGCGGTGGCGGAGCGCTGGCCCGAGATCGGGGTCGGAGCGCAGGTTCAGGAGAACTTCAGCGAGCGGCAGGGGATCTTCCCCACGGTCTCGATCGTTCCCGATCTCTTCGACACCGGACGCGTCGCGGTGGCCAAGGCGCGCGCGATCGAGCACCGTTCGCTCGCCGAGGCGGACGCGTTGCTGCTGGCCGCCCTCCTCGAGGCGCGGACCGCGTGGATCCGAGCGGAGACCCAGCGTCGTCGTTGCGCCGATCTCGGGAACGCGCTCGACGCCATGCAAGAGAACGAGGTCTTGGCGTACGCGCAGCACGAGATCGGCACGGCGAGTCGACAGGAGGCGCTCGACGAAACGGCGCGCCGACTGGAGCTCGAGCGCGAGGTCGACGAGGCGACGCTCGCATTGCGAGTGGCGCGGATCGAGTTGGAGCGCGCGGTCGGTGGCAGCTTCGTCGAGGACGATGCCGCCGCCACGACGATCGCCGACCGGGGGGAGACACGCCGATGAGATCCGCTGCCGAGACGTCGTCGTCCGCGCCCGACCGGGTCCCACCGCCCCGTCGTCGATGGTGGACACGCGTCGTCCTGCCGATCGCGTTGATCACCGCGACCGCGGCGCTCCTCGTCGGGGTCGCGTGGGCGAGCCTCTTCCCCGGTGTCGAGATCGAGGTCATCCCGGTGATGGTGAAGACGGTCGAGGCGCGAACGGGAAGCGCGACCGTCGTCGCCTCCGGATGGTTGGAGCCCGATCCCTATCCCTATTACGCGACCACCCTCGTCGACGGCATCGTCGAGGAGGTCCTGGTTCTCGAAGGAGATCGCGTGACGAAGGGTCAGGTGATCGCACGGCTGGTGGGCGACGACGCGCAGCTCTCGCTCGAGCGCGCGCGGGCCGAGCTCGCGATTCTCCGCGCCGAGGAGGAGCAGGCGCTCGCCGAGAAGAACGCGGAGCATCGCGTCTACGACACCCTGATCGACCGACACGAGGCGCAGGATGTCTCGCTCGCCCGGGTCGTCGAGATCGATGCGGAGCTCGAGCAGCTCGAGTCCGAGCTCGACGCCGCGCGCACCGAGATCGAGGTCCTCGACGACGAGCGCGATCGCAAGTCGGCGCTCG
>JAGQRC010000783.1 GCA_020425835.1 Planctomycetota bacterium
GAGCGCGACCCGATCGATCCGCATCGAGGTCCTCGGTTCGGTGTCCCCTCGGGCGCGACTGGAGGCTCCTGATCAGAATCCGAAGCTCTGGGCGCGTTGCACCGACGCGTGGGTCACCACCTTCGTGTCCGACCCGCAGCCCCTCTACGAGTTCCCTCGCCGAGCGATCTCGCGATGTCGATCGACGGTCGCCGTGTCGCACCGCGGTCTGCTGCCGGACCGCGACGCGGATCGAGTGCTCCTCGCCGATGGATTCGGTCGTCTTCCCTATCGACGTCTCGCGGACTTCATCGGGGCGCCTCACTTCCCGGCAGCGACCGGGCTCGGCGCCGACTGGCTGATCGATCGACTGCGGGCACGCGTCGTTCCCGAGGCGTCACCCGATGAGCCGATGCGCCTCGCCGGGTTCCGGCTGTCGGCGTCACCGGTCGCCGAACGCGTGTCGAGCCCGGCCGCGCGGGCGCTCCTCGTCGCGAGCGCCGAACTCGAGACCGCACACGAGGTCGTAGTCTGGGTCCTCGTCGACGACCGATCCGAGACCGGGAGAGAGTGGACCGAGTTGATGGACACACTCGACATCATCGCCGCCCGTCACCGCGATGCGAAGTTCGACCTCTGGCTCTGGGGTGGCTCCGTCGATCGTCCCTCGAAGGAAGGTGAGGCCGCCGAGACGACGACCGTGCGACTGACCTGGGGACCGGGTCCGACCCGAGGATGGGTGCGACGCGACAGCCAACCCGGAAGACTGACGCACCCGGAGCTCAAGTTCCAACGTCTGGACGAGGAGGGGAACCGATGAGGAGCGAGCGACGGATCCCGGCGATCCTGACGTGGACGATCGCCGTCGTGATCACCGGCTCGGGTTCCGCGCAGACGCTGAGCGAGCGCGAGTTTCGTCTCCACGTCCGCGACGCGATCGGGAAGGGGCGCGACTACCTGGTCGCGTCGCTGACCCGGAAGCGATCGCGGACGAAGGACCAGTTCGAGCGAGCCTATCCGCTCGGCTATCGAGCGCTGTCCTGCTACGCGCTCCTCGAGGCGGGCGTCGAACCGGACGGAGAGATCCTCACCCCGATCTTCGAGGATATGGAGCGTCGGCCGCTGGAGCGCACCTACTCGGTTGCGCTCTACGCCATGGCGCTCGACGCGCGCGCTCGGGCTCGGTTCGCCGGATGGAAGAGTGAGGACGGGCGTGAGGCGCGCGAGGCGACGCGGCTCCAAGAGTGCGTCGACTGGTTGATCGCCGCGAAGTGGCCGGAGCGCGGGACGTGGGGCTACGAGCGTTGGCAGAACGAGAAGCGAACGAAGTGGGAGGACTACTCGAACACGCAGTTCGCCGTTCTCGCGCTCGCGGTGGGGCGACACCACGGGATCGAGGTGCCGGCGACCCTGTTCGAGGAAGTCGTCACGACCTTCACCGACAATGGTTGGCCGATGGGATCGACGGAGAGTCTCCTCGTGGAGGGGCCGGGCTGGACGCAGGACGACAGCGGTCGCAAGAGCCCGGCGGCCCGTACCGATGACGGGATTCTTCTGCGGGCACTGCCGATGGGGTGGGCGTATCGACCGGGTCTCGGCGGCAGCGACACTCCGCCCCAGTTCAGCATGATCTCGGCCGCGTCCTCGTCGCTGATGGTGTCGCGGTCGGCCCTTCGGGCGGATCTGGACGAAGAGCGCGCTTGGGAGATCGACCACACGATCGCCGGTGGGTTGATCTCGCTGAAGAAACTCTGGTCGACCCTCCATCCATCGCCGGTCGACTCGATCCATCGCAACTACTACTACACGCTCTACTCGCTCGAGAAGGCGCTCGACTACGGCGGAATCGTGTTGCTCGGCGACACCGACTGGTATCGCGAGCACGCGCTGATCCTCGTGCACGATCAGAGCCCGAGTGGGGCGTGGGGGAGCGCCGAACAGGGCTTGGAGTACCGGGAGGTCTCCACCGCGTTCGCGCTCCTCTTCCTCCGGCGCGCCACGCGCCACCTGCGCGTCGATCAGCAGGGCGCGATCATCACCGGCGCCGACGGCGATACGGGAATCGAGGAGGGCCGCGTCTTCCTGCCCAGCGTCCGAGGCACTGTCTCGATCCAGGAGATCTTCGAGTCGCTCGCGGATCTGCGCACCCGAGACTACGTGCAGCTCGGCCGGGAGATCGCGGAGTCGATATCGCCCGAGCGCATCGTCGAGCTCCTTCCCCATCTCGTCGGAGTCCGCAACGGCTCCGGCGATGTCGCCGATCGGTTCGCCGACGCGACGATCGTCCAGATCACCGGACTCCCCGCGAAGTGCTCCGACGAAGTGGTGAAGGCGTGGGGAGTGGAGTTCTCGAGCATCCGCGAGACCGCGGGCGAGATCGCGGTGGCCGCGCTGATGTCGAAGCTCGGTGACTCGGGGACGACCGATCCGTTGCGGCTCGAGGTCATTCGGGTGCTGGGGCGTCGTCGGGCGCTCGAGGCGGTAC
>JAGQRC010000784.1 GCA_020425835.1 Planctomycetota bacterium
ATCTGTGACGATGCGATCCCCGCCGCCTGCTGCACCGTCGAGTGTCTGCGCCCGTTCGTCCGCGCCGACTCCAACGGAGATGGCTCGCTCGACATCGCGGACCCGATCGCGCAGCTCCAGCTCTTCATCGGCGTCGACGTGGTCATCGACTGCGACGACGCGCTCGACAGCAACGATGACGGTGTCGTCGATGTCGCCGATCCGGTGTTCACGCTGAACTACCTGTTCACCTCGGGTCCCGAGCCGCCGGCACCGTTCACCGCGTGCGGGATCGACCCGACCGACGACGCGATTCGCTGCGACGAGTACGCACTCTGCCCGTGAAGGTCCATCTCATCGACGGGACCTACGAGCTCTTTCGCCACTACTTCGCGCTGCCGTCCCGGCGGGATCGGGACGGCCGCGAAGTGGGGGCGATGATCGGTGTCGTCCACTCGATGCTCGGCCTGTTGCGGGAGGGCGCGACCCATGTCGGCGTGGCCACCGACCATGTCGTCGAGTCGTTCCGCAACCAGCTCTGGCCCGGCTACAAGACCGGCGAGGGGATCGAGCCGGAGCTCCACGCGCAGTTCCATCCGCTCGAGGAGTTGCTGGGCGCGGCCGGAATCCTCGTCTGGCCGATGGTCGAGCTCGAGGCCGACGATGCCCTCGCCGCCGCGGCGCGCATCGCGGCGGCGGACCCGCGGGTCGCGCAAGTGCTGATCGGCACACCCGACAAGGACCTCGCGCAATCCCTCCGCGGCGATCGCGTCGTCCAGTGGGACCGGCGCAAGAACGAGATCCGCGACGCGGCGGCGATTCGCGAGAAGTTCGGCGTGGAACCCGGGTCGATTCCCGATTACCTCGCATTGGTCGGCGACAGCGCCGATGGGTTTCCCGGCATCGAGGGTTGGGGCGCGAAGTCGGCAGCGACGGTGCTCGCCCACTACGAGAACCTCGAGTCGATCCCGGCCGATCCGAACGAGTGGGAGCCCCGCGTACGAGGCAAGCAGAGGCTCGCCGACAACCTCGAGCGCGATCGCGAGCTCGCGTTCCTGTTCCGAGACCTCGCGACGCTCCGTGCGGACGCCGACGTGCTGGAGTCGGTCGATCGGCTCGAGTGGCGCGGGCCGACCGCGGCGCTCGAGGCGTTGGCCGCGCGTCTCGGAGTGCCGGAACTCCATGCCCGCGCGGTCGAGATCGCCGAGCAGAGGGAACGCGGCGAAACCCGTTAGCGACGTCTCCGGAGTTGGTGGATGCGATCCTCGATCGGGGGATGCGTCGCGAAATACTCGGCGAGGGGACGGGAAGAGCCGCGGGTGGTGTCGGCCAGTCGTTGCAGGAGGCGGACGGAGCCGATCGCATCGAAGCCCGCGGCCTCGGCGAGCGCGACCCCGAGCGCGTCCGCCTCGAACTCGCGGTCCTGCGAGTACGCGCTCGTGAGCAGGCGAGCCCCGGCGGACTGGATCCACCCACCGGCCAAGCGAGCGGTGGGCAGAGCGCGAACCGCGGCGCCGACGACGGCATCGGTCATGATGCGCTCCACCGGATGCTGCCGAATCACGTGACCCATCTCGTGACCGATGACGAAGGCCAGCGCATCGGCATCGCCTTCGGCGAGCTCGATCAGTTCTCGCGTGATGAAGAGGAAGCCCCCGGGAAGCGCGAATGCGTTGGGGGGGCCGCCGGCGAGGACTCGAGTGCGGAAGGAACGATGGCGGTTCTTGACCCGATCGGCGAGCCGAGCGCCCATCGCGTCGATCTCGGACGTGATCGAAGCGTCTTCGGACAAACCGATCTCTCGCACGATCGTTTCCGCGAGGTCCCGTCCGACCTTCGCCTCGGCTTCGATCGCATCCTTCTCGCTCCCGGCCGCGGACTGCCAGAGCCACTGTCCCTTGCGAACCGTGGGGCCGAGCCGACGTCCGAGGTTGTAGAAGAAGCCGGCCATGCAGCACTTTCCTGGATACCGAGACCCTCATGGTCCGCTTGCGGACGTCGAGCGTCGGGTTCGAATGTGGATCGTAGCCGGCGGCAGAGGTCGGTGGTATCCCATGAGTCATGAACATGCTTCGCCCCGTCGGTGTTCGTGAAGGTGAGGACGCTGGCTACCGCAAGTATCCCGGTCCACGACCCGAGGGGTTGGGGGATCGGGCCGACAAGATCATGCGACTTCGCGGGTACTCGGCCCGGACCCGGAAGGTGTATCTCTCCTGGATGATCCGCTTCTGGGAGTTCCACGCGCGACGACCGCCCGCGGAGCTCGGCGCCAAGGAGGTCACGGAGTTTCTCGGCGATCTCGTGACCCGCCGCAACGTTTCGGCGTCCACGCAGAACCAGGCTCTCGCGGCGATTCTCTGCCTCTATCGCTTCGTGCTCGAGCTGGAGCCACCGTGGTGCGAAGACCTCGTTCGCGCGAAGCGGCGCCCGCGCATTCCCGTCGTTCTCTCCCGGTCGGAGGCGGGCGAGGTGCTCGCGCAG
>JAGQRC010000077.1 GCA_020425835.1 Planctomycetota bacterium
TCCTCAACATGATGTTCAAGATGACCGAGCTCAAGTACGTGCCGGATCCTGTGATCGAAAAGGCAGTGGACATTCTCTTTATCCTCCACGCCGACCACGAGCAGAACTGCAGCACGTCGACGGTTCGCCTGGTGGGCTCGTCCGAGGTGAATCTCTTCGCGGCGATCTCGGCCGGCATCAGCGCGCTGTGGGGCTCGCGTCACGGCGGAGCGAACCAACGGGTTCTCCAGATGCTCGAGGAGATCCGCGACAACGGCGGCGCCGTCAAGGATTGGGTCGACAAGGCGAAAGACAAGAACTCCGGCTTCCGACTGTTCGGATTCGGGCACCGGGTCTACAAGAACTTCGATCCTCGCGCGAAGATCATCAAGAAGGCGTGCGACGATTTGCTCGACCATCTCGGTCTGCAGGATCCGCTCCTCGACATCGCCCGCGAGCTCGAAGCCGCGGCGCTGGCCGACGAATACTTCATCGAGCGCAAGCTCTACCCGAACGTCGATTTCTACTCGGGGATCATGTACCGAGCGATGGGCATTCCCACGGACATGTTCACCGTCATGTTCGCGCTGGGCCGTCTGCCCGGCTGGATCTCGCACTGGATGGAAATGCGCGAGGACCCGGGTTACCGGATCGGTCGTCCCCGGCAGATCTACACCGGCGCAACCCTTCGCCACTACCCCGGAGCCTGAGTTCGATCGTGTCGAAGCGCGTCGAAGTCCTCCTCTTCGCATCGCTCGCCGAGCGCGCTGCGACCGACCGGGTCGCGGTGGACGTCGAGGAGGACGACACGGCTTCCGACCTCCTCGCCCGCATTGGGGAGTCGTGGCCTTCGCTCGCGGGCGGTCTCGCGTCCGTCCGTGTCGCTGTCGATCATCGTTTTCGCGCGGCGGACGAGCCGTTGCTCCCCGGTGAGGAGTTTGCGCTCATTCCACCCGTGAGCGGGGGGTGAGCGTGTGGATCGAGCTGACGGGCGACGTGATCGACGAGGCGGAGATCGTCGAGCGAGTGACCACTCCGTCGAGTGGGGCGGTGGTCACGTTTCGCGGCGTCGTCCGCAACGAGCATCACGGCCGATCCGTCGAGCGGCTCGACTACTCCGCCTACGAGCCCATGGCTCGGGCCACCATGACCCAGATCGGTGATGAGCTTCGCGAGCGCTGGCCGGTTCTGGAGCTCGCGATCGTCCATCGGCTCGGGACACTCGAGGTCGGGGAGGCGAGTATCTTCATCGCTCTGGCGCTCGCCCATCGCGCGGAGGGATTCGACGCCCTCCGTTACTCGATCGACCGCTTCAAGGAGATCGTCCCGATCTGGAAGAAGGAGCACTTCCGCGACGGAAGCTCGGAGTGGGTTCACCAGGGCCACTGACCGGTGTCGGCGCCCGAGCCACTCGATGTCTGGCGAATCCGACCCGAGAGACTCTCCGAGGATCCCGATCGTGCCCACGTGATCGCCGAGCCCGAAACCGATCGCGGCGAACCCGCTCGACGCGAACTCGACCGGGCTTCTCCGACACTCCCAACCGGACAAGTCCGGGAGAGGAAACGGCCATGCACTCCGCACTTCGCGCTCCGCGGGCGCTGGTTCTCGCGTCGTTCGCGGTCGTCGTCGCCAGTCTGAGCGGCTGTGTGCTCAGTCAGCAGACGGAAGGCACCTCGCTCCGGGATGAACAGGTCGGCGAGATCCAGGTCGGCGTCTCGACGCGTTCCGATGTCACTCGCCTTCTCGGCCCACCGGATGAGATCATCTACTCCAATCGCGAACACGACGCGCTCGAAGAGCGGGCGTTCCGATACCGAAGATCGCGGACGAAGCAGACGGCGATGTTCTTGATCTTGTTCTCCACCCACCGCAGCGACACGAAGTACGACCACGTGATCGTGTTCTTCGACGATCGAGGCGTGGTCGAGAACATCGGGCTCCAGTTGGACTCCGACGAGGCGCGTTACGGACTTCCGTTCGGATCATGAGCCGAGACGTGTCGCGACCGAGCGCATCGAGCTCCATCGTGCGAAGGGTCGTCGCGGGGATCCTCTTCGCCACCCTCGCCGCGTCGAGCGGCTGCCGCCTCCACGTGGAGCGGATCGAGGATGGCTCCGGCTGGGCCGACCCCAGTGTCGACGCGATCCGCGTCGGAGTGGATGGCCGGACCGAAATCCTGGCGCGCTTCGGTCCTCCGCACCGACTCGAGTACACCGAGACGACGGAGATCCTCGAGTATCGGCGTGGGGTGCATCGGGGGAGCGATCTGACCTTCCTGCTGCCGACTCAGGCCAACCCTATCACCAGCGCGGCGAATGGGATCCGCTCGTTCCTCGCGTTCTTCTTCCCCGAGCACGACGAGAACCCCGAGTTCGACCGAGAGGGTCGGACCGAGCGACTCGCCAAGGCTTTCGTCGATTTCCTGTTCTCGTTCACACCGCTCTCGGTGTCGGCGGAGGACTCGTTGACGCTGCACAACCGGCGTCTCCGCTACGATGTGCTGCGTTGGATCCTCGATCGAGAGGATCACTGCGTGATCGAGATGGAACTGCGGCGCGATGTCGACAGCGAAGCGTTGATCCGCTCATCGCTCCTGATCGAGTAGTGCTGGATCCAGCGTCGCCACTCCCGGATCTCGGCTCGGCGGCGGCCCGGGTCGGCACTGCGCCAGAACTCCGGCCGCGCGATCGTCGGCTTCACTCGGCTCCGAGTCAGAGCACCGGACGCCGCGACCCGAAGATCCGGGTCCGCGCTCTCCAGGAGGTCGATCAGCGGAGCGAGGAACGCGCCGCGGAACCCGCTCGGGATGATCTCGTCCGCGATCGCCCGTTGCTCGGCGGGGCGGCGCCCATCGCGGAGTCGCTGCAACAGGCTCGCTGCGAGGAGCCGCGCCGCCGGCGTCTCTGCCAGGTCGCCTGAAACGAGCCGAGCGGCGAGTCGGCTGCCGAGGACTCTCTCCTCCTCGTTCGGCGAGGCGAGGGATCGATGGAGTTCGGTCGAGAGACCCTCGATCTCGGCGCCGCCGAGCTCCAGCCATTGCTCGAGCGCCCACGCGCGGTGCGCCGGAGACTGGGCCAATTGCGACAGACGTACCGCCGGCGGTTGGGCGACAGCCATCGGGAGCCCCTCGAGCCGCGCCATCAGTTCATCCGTGCTCAGTGAGAGCAGCAATCGGAGCCGCTCCTCGAGCGGTCCCTCCAGATGTTCGAGCAGGTAGCAGACGGAGACGTAGCTCAGCGCATAGTTCCGCGTCTTGTTGCCCTGTCGGTGAAACGTCATCCATGACGCGTCGATCAATCGGCGGACCTCGCGGAGGAATCCCTCTGTCCCGAGCTCGCCGAGGAGCGCGACGCGGGCGCGCCGATGGAGCCAGGGGTGGAAGTACGGGATCTGCAGTCGATCGTCTTCGTCGAGCCGCCCGGTTTCGATGACGCAGGCGAAGCCCTCGTTGAGCCAGTACTTCGAGTTGGATTCCGGGAACACCGAGATCAGGAAGTGGTGACTGAGCTCGTGCAGGATGACGACTCGAGCCGACTCGAGTTGCTCGACCTCGCGCGGCGCGTCCGATGAGGTCTCGATGATCTGGGGCGAGAGATGCACGAGTCGGAGCATCGGCAAGTAGTAGCCCTCTTGACGGGGCGTCGGCAGGTAGACGTTCTTGCGGGCGAGCGCGTCGGTCTCGAACACGACTCGCGGCGACGGAACGTCGGGACCTCCGATGGGGAAGACCTTCTCGAAGCCGCGCATCGCGCGCTCGATGAACTTTGCGGTGCTCTCCAGCCGGTCCGGGTCGTCGTCGCCGTAGACGGCGAGGTCATCGCGGACGACACGGTGCTGATACATCAGCGTGCAGCCCGACAGCGAGAGCGCGAGAACCGCGATCGTTCCGAGTCTACAGCTCACCGTCGAAGCTCCAGGGATCCTCCGGGGATCGATGACTCCTCCGCCCACGCGAGGGGATCGTCGGGCTGGATCAGCGTTCTCTGATGCGTCAGCTCCCCCTCGAGGTTCGTTCGGTAGCTCACGTAGGCCACGAGGTGACGGTCGACGTAGTACGAGTAGTGCACCTCGTAGAGTGGCGCGGCCGAGACCTCTCGCGGCTCGATCCCCTTCAGTCGGTCGCCGGAGTCGCGGACGTACTCCAGAGGCTCGAGCGGCTCGGCGAGCTGGACCTGGACGTGGAGCACATCTTTCTGGGCGGGGACCACGGTCACCGAGAGCGGCGCGGGGTGGGTGCGGCAGCCCGCGAGCGAGAGAAGCGCGAGCGTGGCGGCGGTGATGAACCCGAGAGCCCGATCGCGACGTCCGGCCGATCCAGGGGACGGCGACGCCGTCGAACGGGGAGCTGGGGTCATCGGCGCCTCCTCGTCGCGCGCTTTGGCTTCGGACTCCCTCCGGAGTCCTGCACCGCGGGGCCGACGAGGGGTCGGCGGACCGCGATGCCCGGACACGAGGAGAGGCTCGTCATTCGGGGACCTCCGCGGTCGGGCGACGCGACATCGGTCGCTGGTCACGTGACCTCGACATCGATAGGCTGCCGGTCGCGGATGAGCCGCGATTCTACCATGCGATCCCTCTTCGCCGATCGACGATCTCCGGCGGTGGGCGGTCGCGGTGCTCGGGGTGGGAGTGCCGTGTCCCGACGAACGACGTTTCTCGTTGCCGGACCGTTGCTTGGAGTCTTGGCCGCGACTCTTCCGGTCGCCGGGCTGACCCTCGAGCAACGGCTCGTGCTCGGCATCACGGTCTGGACGGCCGCTTGGTGGGTCACCGAGCCGATTCCGATCCCGATCACCTCCCTCCTCCCGGCGATCCTGCTCCCCGTCTGCGGGATCGTCTCGGCCAAGGCCGCTGCGCAGTACTACAGCCACCATCTGATCCTGCTCGGCGGGTTCTTCATCGCCCAGGCCATCGAACGTTGGGGACTGCACAAGCGGATCGCATTGACGGTGATCGCGTTCGTCGGTGGCGGACCGTCGCGCCTGGTCCTCGGTTTCGCGACCGCGTCGGCGGTCCTGTCCATGTGGATCTCGAACACCGCTACCGCGCTGATGCTGGTGCCGATCGCGATGTCGGTGGTCCACCGGATCGGACGCGATGATCCCGACGGGCCGACCACCTCACGCTTCGCGACCTGTCTGCTCCTGGCGGTCGCCTACGGGGCGAACGTGGGCGGAGTCGGCTCCCTGATCGGGACGCCGCCAAACCTGATCTTCGCCAGTGCGCTCCCCCGTGTCCCCGGCTATGCGCTCTCGGTCGACTTCCGCAGCTGGCTCGTCTTCGGTCTCCCGGTGGTGATCTCGTTCGTTCCGATCGTCGTGTGGGTGCTCCGCCGAGGCTTGCCGCCCGCGGTCGGTCTCGCCGAGGAGGGTGGACGCGAGTTGATCGTCGACGAGCGGCGAAGGCTCGGTCGCATGACCGGCTCGGAGAAGCGCGTCCTCGTGGTGTTCGTCGCGACGGCGCTCCTCTGGATCGGCAAGGGCGGGGAGGGCGTGCCCGGATGGAGCCACCTGTTCGTCTGGCTCGGCGCGGTCGACGAGGCGCGACTCGACCAGCACGTCACGGATTCCCTCGTCGCCCTCGTGATGGCGATGACCCTCTTCGTGCTCCCATCCGCGGAGAAGGACCGTCGTCCCTTGCTCGAGTGGCGCGACGTCGAGCGGGTGCCGTGGGGGATGCTCTTCCTCTTCGGGGGGGGATTCGCGATCGCCGGGGCGTTCCAGGAAACCGGTCTCTCGGCGTGGATCGGGGGGCTCCTGTCCCGGGTGCTCGAGCTTCCCCGGCCCCTGCTGATCGCGGTGAGCGCCCTCGGCGTCACCTTCCTGACCGAAGTCACTTCGAACACGGCGACGACGAACATCCTGATGCCGATCCTCTCCGCCGCCGCGGTCGAGGGCGGCGTTCACCCGCTCGTCCTGATGCTCCCGGCGGTGATCGCCGTGTCGTTCGCCTTCATGTTGCCGGTCGCCACCGCTCCCAACGCGATCGTCTTCGCGACGGGTCGAGTGCCGATCATCACGATGATCCGAACGGGGTTCATCTTGAACCTGATCGGAACGGTGATCGTGCTCCTGGTCTGCTGGTTCATCGCGCTGCCCTACTTCGGAGCGAGCTGATCAGCGACCGTCTCGCGTCAGCTCCTCGTAGGCCGCGATCAGCTCCTGGAGCCGACGATTCGCCTCCTCGATCGTCGCCGGACTTCGATCGGCCAGCTTGTCGGGATGATGGGTCCGCACCAGTTTCTTGAACGCGGCCCGGATCTCGGCGGAGGAGGCATCGACCGCGACGCCGAGGATCCGGTGCGGGTGAGGAAGGGCGGCGGGCCTCTCCTCGGGACGCGGCGGCTCCTCGCGACGCCGCTCCTCCTTCGACTCCGCGCCGTCGCGAGCTCCTGATGGTCCGCGAACCTCACTGCGCTCGATCTCCGCCTGCCGCCGTTGACGCCACTCCTCGACCTCGAGATCCGCGGGGTCCGTGCGACTCGAGAACAAGCTTCGGATCGCGCCGGCGATCGTCGTCTTCGAGTAGCGGTCGTCGCCGTCGCGCTCGAAGAACTCCTGTCGGAGGTCGGCGTACTTCTGGTTCCAGCGGACGACATAGAGGAAGTCCCGGGGCGAGAGGAGATCGAGCCACCCGAAGAAGTAGTCCATCACCGAGAAGTCGCCGGGGGGTGATGCGAACCAGCGACCCTGCGGTGTCACCTCGACCTTCGAGGTGCGGAGGCAGCGCGGACAATTGTAGAGGCGATAGGGTCCACCCTCGCTCGCCGCGCGGCTCTTCAGCAGGCTGTCCCGTTCGACCAGCTTCGGGGTGAAGCGCTGTTCGCACGCCCAGCACATCAGCATCGACTCGGCCCCTCGGGATCGGGGAGGATGACCATCGCGTCTCCGTAGGAGTAGAACCGGAGCCGGCGAGCGATCGCCGCACGGTAGGCGTCCAGCGTCCGCTCTCGACCGTGGAACGACGACACCAGCACCAACAGGGACGAGCGTGGAAGGTGGAAGTTGGTGATCAGTCCATCCACGTGCCGAAACGGATGCCCCGGCAGGATGGTCAGCGCGGTCTCACCGGCGAGGTTCGGTCCCGCGTCGAGAGATTCGAGGCTCTCGAGCACGCGCGTCGAGGTCGTGCCGACGGTCACGATGCGTCGGCCTTCGGCTCGAGCCCGCGCGAGCGCGCTCCGCGAGACTTCGCTCACCTCGAACAGCTCCGGGTCCACACGATGGTCGAGAAGACGATCTGCGGTGATCGGCTTGAAGGTTCCCGGGCCGACGTGGAGCGTCACGGGAATCACTGGGATCCCTCGCGCTTCCAAGCTCGCGAGGAGCTCGGGTGAGAAGTGGAGGCCCGCGGTCGGTGCGGCGACCGCGCCGGGTCTCCGCGCGAAGAGCGTCTGGTATCGCTCTCGATCGGCCGCGCGCCGAGGATCGTGCTCGCTGCGTCGAATGTAGGGAGGGAGCGGAACCTCGCCGAGAGCTTCGACGCGGCTCATGCCCCCGACGCGAACGCGGAAGAAGGAGTCGACTCGCTCGAGGACCTCGAGTGTTCCGTCGCGAACCTCGAGCGACTCCGGAGGGCGAACGCGCTTCGCGGGTGAAACCCACGCGCGCCAGACGTCCGGCGCGCCCTCATCCTCCGGTCGCAGCAGGAAGACCTCGATGGACGCGCCGGTCGCACGTCGTGCGGGGATCCGCGCAGGGATCACTCGGGTGTCGTTGACGACGAGGCACTCGTCCCCGCGGAGCCGATCGCCGAGCTCGGCGAAGTGACCGAGCTCGATGCCGTCGCGTTGCCGCACGAGGAAGAGAGCGCGCGACCCGGATCGGCTCGGCGCGGGCTCCTGCGCGATGAGTTCTTCCGGCAGCTCGAAGTCGTAGTCGGAGAGTTCGGTCATGGGCCCCGGTGGCGAAGGAGGAGCGCGGGATGACGCTCCCCGCGAAGGGCCATGATAATCGGTTCGCTTCGGGAGACGGGAGAGCGGACACGAAGTCCGAAGAGTCGAGATCACGGTGCCGCCCGCAGATCACGGTACTGGCCGCAGATCACAGTGCCGCCCGCAGATCACAGTGCCCTCAGCAGATCCCTATGCGAGCAAATCGATATGCGGCGGCGTGTCGTCGTCGGCCGACCCGGGCGTCTCCGCCGACCGGCGCTTCTTGGCGGGGAGGTCCTCCGCGTGGGTCTCGTTCTCGTCGACGGGCTCGACCGGCTGCGCGGCCGACGGGGCGGTCACCGAGTCGACCCGCTCCCGGTCACCGCCGACCGCATCGGGCGTGTCCTCGACGGATCGACGCCGGCGCGTTCGACGAGGCGGGGGAGGCGTGGGGCGGAGCGGAGCGAGCGGTTCCACGAGCGTCTCCCTTCGACGATCAGGATGCCCCTGGGAAGAGGGCATCGCCATCTCGAGCCTAACATCCCGCCGGGATCCGCCTGGAGACGCGAGCCGAAGGTCGCGGGACGCCGACGGTTATCGACCGCTTCGCGCGTCGATTCCCGTGGCGTCGAGCCACTCGATGAGGAACCGCAGGACGATCTCGGTCTGGGTGAGGAGCGCGAAGTGGTCCGCATCGATCTCCCGAAGTGTCACTCCAAGTCGGTCCTCGACGAGTCGCCGCGCGACCTCGACGCCGATCCGTCCGTCGCGCGTGCCGTGGATCAGGAGAGTCGGGATCGGCGGGACCGCGCCTCCGCCCTCGACGCCGGAGATCGCGAAGCAGCCGTCGAAGTCTTCGGGCGCGATCGTCGCGATGCGGAGCGCTCCGATTCCGCCCGCCGAGACTCCGCCGAGGATGACCGACCGGGGACGAGCGCCGGTCTCGGACTCGACCGCGTCTCGAACCGCTCGAACTCGTTCGAGGTCGGCCTCGGACCAACAACCGTAGCCATTCGTCGGGAACGCGATCGCGAACCCGTGCGCGAGCAGGGGCGGCGCGAGGAGCTGGGCGTAGGCGCGGAAGTTCCCGCCGTTACCGTGGAGGATGATCACCAGCGGTGCCCCCGGGTCGTCGGGGATGACACCGATCCAAACGTGTCGACGGTCCCATACCCACGACTCGACGGCGCGGGACTCGCCGGGCGGCAAGACGCCGGGGTTTTCGTGCGACACCAGATGAGCGAGCTGCGCCGCGAGCTCGGGACTCGCTTCGCTCCCGCGGAGCGCGAGCGCGCCGCCGAGTCGAACCCACTCGCGCTCGGGGATGCGCCCCAGCCACGGGGGCGCGACAGTGCCATCGCCGGCGAGAGACCGCGTGCGCAACAGGGTCGGCGAGGACCGATCGAACTCGGCCGGGGCGATGAGCCAGCCGAGGGCGATGAGCGCAACCGCGCCCACCGAGAGCATCCGTCGACGGTGATGGAACGCGGTGGCGATCGCGCTCGCCCAGGCGACGGCGACGAGGAGAGCAGCGACCGCGAGGTGGGGAGCACCCGCGGCGAGGCAAGTGAACGCGCCGGTGAGCGAGGCGGCGACCGCCAGACCGCACGTGAACCAGGCGACTCGGCGGAGGAGCCGACTCAACGCACCAGTCCCCGACGTCGCGCGATCTCGGGATCGTTCTCCTTGGCCTCCTCGGGAGTCTCCACGTGAAGCCCGGTCGGCGTCGGCTCGGCGTAAGGCGAAGGTCGAGTCCAACCGAGCCAGCGCGCATCCGGCTCGTACTCCAAGGGGAGTCGTGCCGCGTACGAGAGCTCCGACTCGCTCAACCAACCCGGGACCAGCTCCTCGAGCGCGCGGGGTAGAGCGCCGTTCTCGACTTCGTAGCCGCGAAGGGCGAGCA
>JAGQRC010000785.1 GCA_020425835.1 Planctomycetota bacterium
GATGGGCGATGTCTTCCGCGACCGACTCGACGCGTCACGCCGCAATCTCGCCAACGTCGGCGATGGTTACGCGGTGACCGACGATCGCGCCTTCGCCGGGTTCGATGCGGTCGAGAAGGTCCTCGCCACCGACGTCGACCTCGTGATCCTCGCGACGCCTCCGGCGTTCCGCCCCCTGCACCTCGCCGCGGCGGTCGCCGCCGGCAAGCACGTGTTCATGGAGAAGCCGTGCGCGACCGACCCGACCGGAGTCCGTTCGGTGATGGAGTCGGCGAAGAGCGCCCGGGAGAAGGGGCTCGGCATCGTGGCCGGGACCCAACGGCGTCACCAACGCTCCTACCTCGAGTGCATGAAGCGCATCGAGGACGGGGCGATCGGAGAGATCGTCGGGGGTCACGTCTACTGGAACCAGGGCGGGCTCTGGGTGCACACGCGGCAACCCGACTACACCGACATGGAGTACCAGCTGCGCAACTGGCTCTACTTCGCCTGGGCCTCGGGCGATCACATCGTCGAGCAACACGTCCACAACCTCGACGTGATGAACTGGGCGATGGGTGGACCTCCGGTGAAGGCCTACGGCATGGGGGGTCGACAGTCCCGCACGGCTCCGGAGTACGGCAACATCTACGACCACTTCGCCGTCGAGTACGAGTTCGCCAACGGCGCGCGCATCATCAGTCAGTGCCGCCAGGTGCCGGGAACCGATGGTCGCGTCGATGAGCATTTGGTCGGGACCCAGGGCACGGCGGCGCCGGGTCGCCGCGTCGATGGCCGCGAGACGTACCGACACGATGGTCGTCGCGATCCCGACCCCTACGTCCAGGAACATCGAGACCTGATCGAGAGCATCCGCGCCGGGGAGCCGCTCAACGAAGCCCACCGCCTGGCGGAGTCGACGTTGACCGCCATCATGGGGCGGATGTCCGCCTACTCCGGCAAAGTCGTCAGCTGGGAGTTCGCCCTCGGATCGACCCTCGACCTGCTCCCGGGCACGTGGGAGTTCGGCGAGCTCGCGGTCGACCCGGTCGCCGTTCCCGGCTCGACGCCCCTGATCTGAGTCTCGACCCGATCGGCGGACGCCCAACTGCTCGCGGCGCGCCGAGGGTCACCACGCCGATCGCGCGGACCTCCGTCCGCGGAAGGAACGCTCATGCTCGCACCCTTGTCCCTCTCGCTCGTGATCGCGCTCGCCTCGCAGAACGCGCCGAGCCCTCTGCAGACCGAGTTCGAGAAGCTCGACCAGGCCGGAGAGTCCGCGAAGGTCGTGGAGCTCTTCCGCCGCACCGGCGACGGTGTGATGGGCCTGATCGACTCCTACCTGGAGGGCAGCTTGTCGGCCTGGGAGAAGGCGACGGCCGACGGCGGGAGCGTCGATGACGCGACGCGGGAGCAGATCGCCGCGATGCACGCGCGGGCGCTCCGCGGCGCTCGCGCTGCGGCGGAGGCGTTCCACTCGCCGGACATCGTCGACTACGCGGCGAGCTTCGTCGGCTGGAACGATGACCAGAAGGTGCGCTTCCGCAACGGCCAGCGCGCCTGCGGCGCGGCAGGTCGGGCGCTGCGCGAGAAGGACTTCGAGAAGGCGATGGAGCACGCGCACCAGGGACTCGAGTACGCGTGGGGTCTCGGCGACTGGTGGGGCACGGCGATGGCCCTGAGCCGAATGGGTCGGGCGTACGAGGGACTCGGGAAGCCGGAGGAAGCGCTGCGATCCCTGTCGTCGGCCCGGATCTTCTTCCACGGCTTGGCGCTCTACTCGAGCGCGTACCAGCTCGACGTCGCCATGCTGCCGCTGATGATCCAACTCGACCGGATCCCGCGCGCCGAGGAGACTATCGCTCGTGCTCTCGCCGCGAGCGACGGCTACAATGATCCGCGCTCGCGCGTTCGCATCCTCGAGCAACGAGCGGTGCTCGAGGAGAAGCGGGGCCACTCGGATGCGGCCGCCGGAACGCGCGCCGAGATCGAGGCGCTGCTGAAGACGATCGAGTCCTCCGAGAAGGAATCGAACGGCTGAGCCCACGGGTCCGACGCCGCGGACTCGCCTCCGAAAGGGGCCGCGTGACAGGTCATCGAACGAGCTCCCGCACGCCCCGTCCGAACGACGGGGCGTCGTCGCTCTCGAAGCTGTGTCTGGGGTGTGCTCTCGTGGTCGGGCTCGCGGGCTGCGGAGAGCCGTCGCCGCGTGACGTCGGGCGGGAGGCCCACGGATCCCCCTCCTCGACGGCCAACGACGTCGAGCCCGCGGCGGAGCCGGTCCGACCGGCCGCCGACTCCGGCGCGGCGAAGTCGCCGATCGCCTCCGAGTCGAAGCGGGTGACCGCCGACGAGCTGCTGCAATCGATGGAGGAGGAGCGCGAACGCGTCATGGCCGAGCTCCTCGGCGGCGTCGATCCGGACTCCCCCGTTCCGAACGATGACTCGACCTCGGCGCCGAACGCGGCGGGCGACGG
>JAGQRC010000786.1 GCA_020425835.1 Planctomycetota bacterium
GCGACCCAGAACCCGATCGAGCAGGAAGGAACCTATCCGCTCCCCGAGGCGCAGCTCGATCGCTTCCTGTTCAAGATCGAGGTCGGCTACCCAACGCGCGACGAAGAGCTCGCGCTGGTGCGACTCCACGGGAACCGGAGCGCGCGCGTTCGGCTCGAGGACTTCGATCTCATCCCCGTGGTCGGCGCCGACTTCCTCGACGAGGCGCGGGAGATGATCGCGGGACTCCACATGGCCGAGGACATGATCGAGTACGTGGTGGATCTCGTCCGGGCGACGCGGGAGCACCCGTCGCTGTTGTGCGGTGGCTCCCCACGGGCGGCGAACATGTTGGCGAGCGCGGCGCGCGCCTCGGCGATCCTCGAGGGTCGGGACTTCGTTCTCGCCGATGACGTGAAGCGGCTCACGGGCCCGGTGCTCCGCCACCGACTGGTTCTCGCGCCGGGAGCGGAAGTGGACGGGACGACGACCGACCGCGTGCTCGGGGAGATCATCGAGCAGATCCCCGCACCCCGATGATCCGGCCCACCCCTCGCGCGATCATCGCCGGCGCGTGCGGTCTGGGCTTCGCCCTCGCCCCCGCGATCATCGGCCCGACCACGTCGACGCTGTATCTCGGGTTCGTCGTCGGTATGGTCGCACTTCTGGGGGTCGAGTTCCTTCGTTGCCCGAGCAGCCGTGATCTCGTCTGCACCCCGGTGGTGCCCCCACGCCTCTACGTCGGAGCGAGCGATCCGCTGCGAGTGCGACTCGAGAGGCGTCGCGGCTCCGGCTTCCTCGCGGTCACCATCGGGGTCGACGGCTCCGACCACCTCGCGCCGCTCGACCGACGCATCGCGCATCTCACGGGACCGGTCGACGTCGACATCCCTCTGGAGCCCCTCCGCCGCGGCATCGCGAGCCTCGATGAGATCTGGCTCCGGTGGCGCAGTCCGTGGGGACTGCTGGAGAGGATCGCCAGGCGGCCGATGACCGCGACGGTGCCGATCCTCCCGAACATCCGGGCGGTGCGCACTCGGGCCATGGAGATCTTCAGCGAGCGCGAGCTCCAGGTCGGTCTCAAGACGGAGCGGTTCCTCGGAGATGGGTCGGAGTTCGATGCACTGCGCGAGTTCACTCCGGGGCTCGACCATCGCACGATCGACTGGAAGGCGTCGGCACGGCATCGCAGGCTGCTCTCCCGGCAGTTCCGAGCCGAACGCAATCACCAGGTCGTTCTGGCGCTCGACACCGGACGCGCGATGCGCGAGCCGGTCGAGGATCTGCCTCGTCTCGACCACTACATCAATGCGGGACTCCTGTTGGCCTACGTCGGGCTGCGCACCGGCGACCGCGTCGGACTGTACTCGTTCGCCGCTCGCCCCGGGACCTACTCCGCCCCTCTCGCCGGAGTGAGCGCGATCCACGAGCTCCAGCGTCTCACCGCGGACCTCGAGTACTCGGACGACGAGTCGAACTACACGCTCGGCCTCGTCGAGTTGACCCGACGGCTGAGGAGGCGATCCCTGATCGTGCTGATGACCGACTTCACCGACAGCACGACGGCCCAGCTCCTCCTGGACAACATGCATCGACTGCAGCGGCGTCACCTGATCCTGTTCGTGACGCTTCGCGATCCCGAGCTGTACGACGCCGCTCAGCGCTCCCCCGACTCGCTCTCCGATCTCCATCACCTCGTGATCACGCGAGGGATGATCCGGGAACGCGAACGCGTGATCGGGCACCTCCGACGACTCGGGGTCCGCTGTGTCGACACTTCGCCCCGCGCCTTCTCCATCGAGCTGCTCAACAGCTACATCGACGTTCGACGACGGGAGCTCATCGGATGACCTCGGAGCTCAGGAGTGCGCAGTTCCGACGTGAGCGCGAGCAGGACTGGCTCCGGCTCGAACGACTCCTCGACCGGCTCGACCGCGGGAGCGTGCGCAGCCTCGCCGCGGATGAGCTGACGCAGCTGCCCCACCTCTACCGCTCGGCGATATCGTCGCTCAGTGTGGCTCGCGCGATCTCCCTGGATCTCAACCTGGTCGACTACCTCGAGGCGCTCGCCGCGCGTGCCTACTTCCACGTCTACGCCCCACCGCGAGGCTTCTGGCGGACGATCGGTGTGTTCCTGCGGGTGACCTTCCCCCGCGCCTTCCGTCGGAACCGATGGTTCATCGTGCTGTCGACGACGTTCATGCTCCTCGGGGGAGCCATCGCCTACGGAATGACGCGGTCGGATCCCGATCACTTCTACCTCTTCGTGCCGGAGGAGCTCTCCCAGGGAAGAGGTCCCACCGCCACCGCCGAAGAGTTGCGTCAGTCGATCTATCGGCCCGTCGAGGCGGAGGAGGCGCTCTCGGAGTTCGCCTCGTACCTCTTCTCGAACAACGCGCGCGTCGCCATGCTCTGCTTCGCGCTGGGGATCGTTCCGCTGGTGGCCGTCTTCTACCTGATTTTCTTCAACGGCGC
>JAGQRC010000787.1 GCA_020425835.1 Planctomycetota bacterium
TCCCGGACTTCTTCGGCGTCTACGAGGATCTGACGACGGAGCAGTACATGCACTTCTTCGCCGCCGCGTACGGCGTTCCTGCCGCGGAGCGAACGCGTCTGGTCGAGGATCTCCTCCAGCTGACGGACCTCAGCGAGAAGCTGCACGCGCAGGTGGACTCGCTGTCACGGGGCATGAAGCAGCGACTGAGTCTCGCGCGCGTCCTCGTCCACGACCCCGCGGTGCTGCTCCTCGACGAGCCGGCCAGCGGGCTCGATCCGCGGGCGCGCATCGAGATCCGGGAGTTCCTCAAGGAGCTCAAGAAGATGGGGAAGACCATTCTGATCTCGAGTCACATCCTCCACGAGCTCGCGCAGCTCTGCACCCGCATCGGGATCATCGAAGCGGGACAGCTCGTCGCGGAGGGATCGCTCGACGACATCTATCGCGCCCTCGACGTCCGCCGAAGCGTCCACATCCAGCTCGTCGACCCGAGCGAGCGCACGATCACCGGGATTCGAGCGATCCCCGGCGTTCTCGATGTTCGCACCGAGCGCGACCGGATCGCCGTGGAGATTCGAGAGGACGAGCTCCCGATCGAGGAGCTGCTCGATCGGATCCACGCGCTCGGGGTCCGCATGCGCATGTTCCAGCCCGACGCGATGGACATGGAGACAGTGTTCATGAAGCTCACGGAAGGGAAGACGGCGTGAAGCTCTTCGCTTCCTACTTCCCGCTGCTCCTCAAGGAGCTCCAGGAGCAGGCGGTGCGTCGGCGTACGGTGGTGATCCGGCTCTTGCTCGCGATCATCGCCTACCTGATCTTCGTCGCCGTCTACGGGTCGGAAGTGAGCCGCATCGGTCGACAGGCGCTGGGGCAGGGGGAAGAGGTCTTCGTCTGTGTCGTCGTCATGCAGTTCCTCGCGGTGTTCCTGATCTTCCCCGCGTTCCTCGTCGGGTCGATCGCTCAGGAGAAGGAGAACGACACCCTTCAGCTCCTGATCGTCTCCCGGATGACGCCGGGTCGGATCCTGTTCCAGAAGCTGATGGCCAAAACCATCCCGTTCTTGTCCCTCCTCGCCCTGACGGTGCCGCTGCTCGGTCTCTCGTTCGCCCTCGGCGGCGTGGAGTCGCAACAGATCATCTCACTGATCTACGTCGTCGGGCTGTCGATCCTGAACGTCGGCTGTCTGACGTTGCTCATCTCCACCTGGTCGGGGAGTTCGGTCGCAGCCTTCATCGGCGTCTACCTGATCGGGTTCGTCATCTACCTCGGCCCCGGCTTCTTCGCGGAGATGTTCCACATCTACCCCGACAAGCCCTACTGGCGGCTCTTCCCGTTCGCCGCGTACGCGATCGACTATCGCAGCGGTCTCGCGACCCACGTGGCGAACACGTGGTACCTCTGGCTGGGCTCGTTCGTGTATTTCGCTCTCGCGAAACTGCTGTTCATTCCCCGAGCGTTCGTCAAGCCGAGGGGGATCGTCCGGCGCCTCTTCCGCGCGGTGGACCAAGAGTTCGATCGGATCAACGACGAGATCCTCGGCGGGGTGCGGCTGGGACGCCGGAGAGCCGCCGATCTTCCGGAGGACGATCCCATTCGCTGGCGCGAGCTCCATCGCCGTGGGATGAACCGCATGCACCACATGGTGCGCGTGACCCTCTTCTTCGCGGTGCCGGCGACGATGATCGGTCTGTTCGCCACCGGGCACTCGAACTACTGGCGCTACAAGGACTGGACCGCGACCGGGGTCTTCGTGCTCTGGGGGATCGCCGCGCTGGTCGTCACCGTGGTGAGCGCCAATGCGATCGTGGCGGAGCGCACGCGTCAGACGCTCGACGTCCTGTTGACGATCCCCTGGACGATGGAGCGCATCATCCGGGAGAAGCGGGCGCTCGTGAATCGCTGGATCCTCGTCTTCGCCATCGCGCTCGGCTGTCTGTTCGGGATCGAAGCGCTGTTCGAGGGATCGACCTTTCGAGTGTCGGGGAACTCCTGGCGCTCGCGAACCCCGCTGCCCGGCCTCATCCACTTCACCCTCACGCTCGGCCTGGTCTTCCTCTACCTGCCGATGATCTCCTGGCTCGCGATGGGGATCGGGCTGCGAGCGAAATCGCGCGCCCGAGGCTCGGTCCAAGCGGTCATCGCCGTCGCCCTCTGGCAGGTGCTCCCCGCGTTCGCGTTCTTCCTCGTCTTGTTGGTGACCGGGTTCCGCCACGGCGACGACCTGGTGTGGATCATGATGGCGAGCCCCGCCTTCTTCGTCGTGTACCTCGAGTTCTTCGTCGACTTCAACGAGATCTTCGGCGACTCGACGGTGCTCCCGGTCATCGTGAACTATGCGGGCTACGCGCTACTGACGGTGTGGCTGCGCCGATGGTGTTTGCGCGGCGCGGTCAACAAGCTCGGTCGGATCGAGGAGAACGCCGAGGCGACGGGGCGGTCCGCCATCCGCGGCGTGGATCT
>JAGQRC010000788.1 GCA_020425835.1 Planctomycetota bacterium
TGCACGATCGGGGGCCCCACTTATGATCGCTCGCGGCAAGAGGTACGGGGCTTCGATCCTCTGACCGACGACCTCGTCGCCACCGCCGCCGTGCGTCGGTCCGGGGGGCGACGTCGAGGCCACCTCGACGAAGAGGAACAGCGTGGGTGGTCGGCGTGCATGGCCCCCGAGGAGAGTGGGGAGCCTTGTTCCGAGTCGAGCGAGTGTGGCGCAACGTCGGGAGGATCCGAATCCGGATTCCAGTTCTGATCGCCGTGGCGTTCGTGCCGGTCGGCCTCTCCGGCTGCGCGAGCTGGTATGCCCACCTTGCGGAACTCGAGGGGAATCGGATCCGCGACGAGAAGCTCTCCGAGGTCGCCGCGTTCCGTCGTGAGCGGCTCATCGACCCTCGCGAGCTGGCCGGGTCGAGCCGATCGAAGCGCGTTGCCCCGGTCGAGCTTCCTCCTGTCGTCACGTTGAAGGAGGCGATCCGGATCGCCTCCGAGCACAACCGCGACTACCAGACCGAGCGAGAGACGCTGTTCATCCGGGCCCTCGAGCTCGGTCTCGTCCGCCGGGATTTCCTCCGCCCGGTCTTTTCGGGATCGATCGCGTACGAGGGAAGCGACCGACGACGACGGCAATACTCCGACGTGACCAGTCTGTCGCTCGGCGGGAGCCAGATCTTCCGGACCGGGGGAACCGTCTCGGTCGATGCCGGCGCGCTGATCGCGCGGGACCCCAATGTCAGTGGCCCCGAGCAGTCCTCGTCGACGGAGATCGGCGTCTCCGTTCGACAGCCCCTCCTCCGCGGAGCGGGCGGCGAGGTCTCGTTCGAGCAGTTGACGCGCACCGAGCGCGAGCTCCTCTACGACGCGCGAGCTTTCGAGCTCTTCCGACAGGACTTCGTGGTCTCGACGATCGACGATTACTACGGACTCGTGGTGCAGAAGAAGCAGCTCGAGAACACGCGCGCCCGCATCGTGCAGCAGCGACGTGCGGTGGAGCAGGCGGAGGCGCTGTTCCTCGCCGGACGCGGCTCCAAGCTCGACTCGTTCCGGGCGGAGCAATCGCTCCTCCGAGCCCAGTCGACCGCCCTCGCCGCGGAGCAGACCTTCCGCTTCGCGTTCGACCGGTTCAAGATCCGGCTCGGGCTCCCGATCGACGTCGACTTCGACATCGTCGACGAGGTCCCCGAGCCCGAGCCCATCGACATCGATGTCGAGCGCGCTTTGCCGGCGGCGCTCCACAACCGTCTCGACCTCGCGACGGTCCGCGACCGCGTCGAGGATCGGGAGCGCGCCGTGCGCATCGCCCGCAACTCCTTGCTCCCCGACCTGACGGTCGGCGTCTCGTACGGATTGGAGTCCGAGGTGGACTCGAGTTTTCGAGGTCTGCGTCACGACGCGGACAACCCGCTCGGCGTCAGCGCGGTGCTGGAGATCCCGCTCGACCGTCGTGCGGAGCGCAACGACTACCGCGTCGCACTGATCCAGCGGACCCAGAGTCGGCGCGAGCTCGAGCGGGCGGAGGATGACGTGATCACCGAGGTCCGCGACGCGATTCGACGCCTCGAACGGAGCCGGGAGCAGATCGAGCTCGGCGTTCGCGAGATCGCGTCGTTCGAGCAGAGCGTCGAGAAGGCGCAGATCGATCTCGAAGCGGGTCGAATCACCAACCGAGATCTGGTCGAAGCGCGCGACGACCTGACGAATGCGCTCAACGATCAGCTCGAGCGGAAAGCGCAGTACGAGATCAGCCGCTTGGAGCTGTTGCGAGTGGTCGGGATTCTCTTCGTCGACGAAGAGGGAGAGGTGCGGCGATGAGATGGCTGTTCGTGATCGTGGTGGTCGCTGCCGTCGCCGTCGCGGCCGCCGTCTGGCGACCGTGGGAGAAACGCGCGACGGAACAGGAGTCCCGCGAGGGGACCTATGTCGTCGCTCGGGGCAATCTCGAGATGACCCTGACCGAGCGAGGGACGTTGAAGACCCAGAGCTCCCAGCAGGTGCGTTCCCAGATCCCCGGTCGCGCGCGCATCGAGTGGCTGGTCGATGAGGGGGCGCGGGTCCAGGCGGGCGAGGTGCTCGTGCGACTCGACCGAACGGACCTCGAGAAGGAGGTCGAGGACCTCGAGAACAAGGTGATCCAGCTCGAGTCGGAGCTGAAGGCGGCCGAGACCGAGGTCACGATCCAGGTCGCGCAGAACCTCACGGATACCGAGAAGGCGAACCTCGAGCTGGAGGTGACGCAGGTCACCCTGCAGAAGTTCGAGGAGGGCGACATCCCCCAGGACGAGCGCCGGCTCGAGCTCTCCATCGACAAGGCGCGCACCGATCTGGAGCGCGCCGAGTACCGGTTCAAGACGATGCCGGAGATGCTCGAGAAGGGCTTCGTGACCGAGGACCAGTACAAGGAGGAGGAGCTCAACGTCTCCACCGCGCAGAAGGAGCTGGAGTCGGCGGAAC
>JAGQRC010000789.1 GCA_020425835.1 Planctomycetota bacterium
CGTCGCTCGGGATGAGCACCGGATTGACCCCGCCGCAGGTGTGGGGCCTCCACCCGACCGACGATCAGCTGCACGTCGGCACCCTCGGCGGCGGCATCTACTCGTTGCAGCTCGAGGAGACCGTCGGTCCCCCCCCGCGCGTGCATCTGTTGCAGTCCCGCTCCTCGCAGGGGCGCGCGCGAGTTCGCTGGCAGCCCCTGTCGTACTGGGGGGAGACTCCGCCCGACGTGATCGCCACGCGCTTCCGCGTCGACGATGGCGATTGGTCCAGTTGGGGATATCAGCGCGAGATGGAGATCGAGCCGGGTTCGGGGGGACGCGGCTTCGAGGTCCAGGCCCGTTCGGGCTCCGGATCCCTGGGGCCGGTCGCAACGCTGACGATCGACGTCGCGCCAGCCTCCGCGGCACGCCGCTGGGCCGTGATCATCGCGGTGGCCTGGTTGGTGACCGTCTCGATCATCCTCCTCGAGACGTGGCGGCGCCGGCGGCGATCCCGCGCGCAGGTCCGGAAGCTGGAGCTCGAAGTGGCCCGGGCTCGGCGCTTCGAGAGCTTGGGGTTGTTGACCGGCGGGATCGCGCACGACTTCAACAACCTCCTCGCCTGTGTCCGGATGAACGTCGCCTCGATCCAGCGCGACATCGGCACCGGTGACCCTCTCGGTGACCGCCTGAGCGAGATCGACCTCGCGGCCGAGCGCGCCTCCGAGCTCACCCGGCAATTGCTCGCCTACTCGGGTCGTGGCTCGAGCGTCGTTCGGGACATCGACGTCGGCACCCTGACTCGGGAGATGGTGCGGATCTGCCGCGCGTTGAGTTCCGCACGCGTGCGTTGGGATGTGGAGATCGAGCCCGACCTCTGGATCCACGGGGACCCCGTGCAGTTGCGACAGTCGGTCATGAACCTCCTGGTCAATGCCAACGACGCCCTCGTCAACGGAGCCGGTTCGATTCGGGTCCGCGTTGCCGCGGCTCGCGGCCCGGTCGTCGGGTCGCACTACGGCACCATCGAGGACGAACGCGACGTCGTCTGTATCGACGTGCACGACGATGGCGTCGGGATCTCGAGGGCCGATCTGCCGCGGATCTTCGAGCCCTCGTTCTCCTCGAAGAACCACGACCGCGGCCTCGGGCTGGCGACGGTCCTCGGCGTCGCCCGCCGACATCACGGCGCGATCGATGTCGCGAGCGAGGAGTCGCGGGGAACCGTCGTCTCGCTGTACGTGCCTCGAGTGCCGACCCCGGACGAATCCGAGTACGAGTCCGCGCCGGGATCGTTCTCGTCGACGAGTGCGGGATCGAACTCCACTGTTTCTGATGGGGTGACGAACTCCATTGTGTCGGATGGGGTGGCGTCGGACGGGTTGGAGGGCGTCGCCGGGCCGACGACGAGCCGCGGACGATCGGTACCGAGTGATTCGTTCGTAGCGCCCGAGTCGCGACCGCCGGCCGCGCGGCCCGCGGAGGCCCGTCTCCTCCTCTGCGAAGACGATCCGCAGGTCCGTCGTTTCACGACGCAGCTCCTCGAGCGGCGGGGCTACCGCGTCCACTCGTGCGCGAGCGGAGCCGAGGCGGTGGCCGCGTTCCGCGAGCACCCTCGGGACTTCGACCTCGTGTTGATGGACTACGTGCTTCCCGATGCGTCGGGCATCGACGCGCTGCGCTCGATGAGGGTCGACGGGGTGGATGTTCCCGCGATCCTGATCAGCGGTCACGAGGTCGAAACGGTCTGGGAGCAGGACGCCAGCTCGATCGGTCTGCGCGCCATGGTGCGCAAGCCGTATCGTCCCGAGGCGTTGATCCGAGAGATCGAAGGCGCGCTGACGCGCCGGTGAGGGCTGGAAATCCGTCAGTGGCGTCGGCGAGAATGGGGAACGAGCTTCGTCGAAGGGTCATTCCCACTGCGAGGATCGTGCTCGAATCGAGGCTCACGCGGCGAGATCGGGCCACGGGGACCATTCGAGGTTCTCGTCGATCTCCTCGAGCCTCGGACCACGTGTACGGGAGTGCCGGGTCGTCGTGGGAGTATCGAGCTCAGGGGGCGTGTCGGGCTGGAGTGACCGTGCCGCGATTCCGATTGACCTACCACCTCGACGGGGAGCGCCACGAGGTCGAACTGACCGCACCGCGTGTCTCGATCGGGCGCAATCCCGACTCCGAGGTCCCGATCTTCGATGACTCGGTGTCGAGGGTCCACGCGACGATCGTCGCGGATGATCGCGGTTGGATCGTTCGGGATGCCGGGAGCCGCAACGGCATCTACGTCAATCTCCAGAGAGTCACCGAGCGTCGCCTCCAGCATCGAGATCTTCTGATCCTCGGGCGCGTGGAGATCACCTTCGAGGTCGTCGAAGGCCCGGCCGGCGCCGGCGGCAGCTCCATCACTTTTGCCGACCGTGAGGGCGACCCCTTCGTCAGCCAGTCGATCAACGTCTCCGACTTCCATC
>JAGQRC010000790.1 GCA_020425835.1 Planctomycetota bacterium
TCCCTGCAACCGTACGGGTGGGTCCATCTCGTCCAGGAGCCCGTGCAGCAAGTTCGTTGAGTGTCTATTCCCCGACTGCCGAGCGAACTCGGAACGGCGCCGTGGACGATACGGGCCACGGAAGTGTCAACGGCGCCAGCCGTCGAACCGCGCAGCGCCCAGTACCCCGCACGGTCTGGACTCTTCGTGCGAACTTGCCGCACGGGGTAGTGGACCTGCGTGACGCCGATCGCCGACGCTCGAAACCCGGCGAGTCGACGCTCTGGGAGCAGGTCCGCAGCGTGACTTGCGAGAATCTCCGCGTCGCTCTTCGGGGCTCGTTCCCGTTCATCGCATGGGGGGGTGGGCTCGGACTCGCTGTCCGGCATCGAAGGTCCAACCGAGATCGGGGTCCATGTTGGTCCACACTCCATGCTCTCTGGCTTCACGACGGTGGCGGCGCCTCGAGCGGGCACGACGCCTCGCGATTCTCGTCGCGGTGCTCGTGTCGGCCACGCCCGCTCTCGCTCAGTACTCCCTCTCCGCCGATCATGCGGAGGCGGTCTCGGGAGGAACCGCTTCGGTCGCGCTCCATCTCGACAATCTGGATTCGGTGGTCGGGTTCCAGCTCGCAGTCCTGCACGATGACACAGTCGCCCTCCCCTCCGCGATCGCGATCGGTGCAGCCCTCGAGGGACTGAACGAGGGCACGGGACCCGACTACTTCTTCGTCGACCTGGAGCCGACCGGGGGGACCGGCATCGTGATCGCTTGCGTGACCACGCTCGGCGGGACGCTCGATGCGATCCCGGCCGGAGCGGCGCACGAGATCGCGAGGATCGACTACGCCGTGAGTTCGACCGCCACGTCCGGCGCGAGCACAGCGCTCGATTTCACCGATGGGCTGGGTGCCCCCCCGGTTCTGGTGCTCGTGGCGCTTCCGGGCGGAGCAACGGTCGGACCGATCACGGTCTCCGGATCGGTCGGGGTGATCCCCGAGCCCATGGTCGACCTCAGCTGCATCCTCACGGATCCTTGTGCATGCGAGGGCTTGCTCACTTGGTCGAACGGATCGGTCTATGACGAGATCAAGGTTCTCGTCGATGGCGAGGTGGTCGCGACCCTCGCCGGGGACACGACCTCGACACCGATCGTGCTTCCCGATGCGGGGACTTTCGAAATCTGTGTGATCGGGCGAGAGAACGGTGCGGAGTCGCAGCCGACCTGTTGCAGCCTCACGTGCGCAGCGGTGAGTCCCCTCCCGATCGACAGCCTGTCCTGCTCGGCCGACTCTGCGTGCGTCGCCACCGCGTCGTGGTCGAACTCCGGTGTGTACGCCTCGATCGAGATCCTGCTCGACGGCGTACCGGTGGCAACCTTGGTGGGGAGCGCAACGGAGACCGCGATCCCCTTGTCGGGGACCGGCAGTTTCGAGCTGTGCGTGGTTCCCTCCTGTCAGAACGAGGCCGCGGCATCGTGCTGCATCGTCGAGTGCCTGCCCCTCTTCGTTCGTGGTGATGCCAACGGCGACGGAATGCGGGACATCGGGGATGCGATCTCGATCCTGAACTTCCTCTTCGCGGAGGGTCCCGCTTCCCCCTGTGCCGACGCCAGCGACGTGAACGACGACGGTGGGATCGACATCGGTGACGCGATCTCGCTGCTCTCGTTCCTGTTCGGAACGCCGAGCATTCCCATTCCCGATCCCGATTCGTGCGGATCGGATCCGACCGGAGACCCGCTCGATTGCGTCTCCTACCCGCTCTGTGGCTGATCGTCGGAGAGAAAGAGAGAGGACCTCTTGAGAACCCTGAACCTCCCGTGGGCACGCGGCGCGGTCTCGGCGCTCGCGCTCGGCGTGCTCGGACTCGGCGTGCTCACACCGCGCGCGCTCTCGGCACCGTCGGGCAACGGCGACACCAACGGGGATGGCATCATCGATCTCGCCGATGTCGTTCACCTGCTCGCCTACATGTATGAAGGCGGAAGCCCCCCCGCGCCGCTCTCCGCGACCTCGACCGCAGTGCCCATCGGCACCGTCGTCGACTGGCTCGCGCCCGACGGCATCACGTCGATCCCCGATGGCTTCGTGGTGTGCAACGGCGCCGTGGTGGCGGATCCGCAGAGTCCCTTCGACGGATTCGCGGTACCGGACCTGGTCGGCCGTTTCGTGCGCGGAGCGGCAACGATCGACGACATCGGCAACCTCGCTGGAGCCGAGACTCACAGCCACGAACTCACCCATTCTCACGACGAGTTCTTGGACGTGTCGCCCGCGTGTCACCAGCACGAGGTCGCCCACTTCGAGCCCGGTCCGCTACGCTGGGTCTCCGGCAATGGGGCGGTGATCATCGACTACACGAACGGCGTCGAGAACACGGGGAGCGGACACTTTCCACTATCGGCATTCCCAACCCTCACGGACCCAGCGTACGCCACGGACGCCCACGTGCA
>JAGQRC010000791.1 GCA_020425835.1 Planctomycetota bacterium
GCCGGCGATCTCCCGCCAGCCGAAGCGCGCGCCCTTGCAATCGCGCAGTCGAATGTGCGCGATCATGTTCCCGACATCGAGAGCGCGGGGACCGAGAGCGGCGAGATCGAAGTCGATCAGGCCGACTCGATCCCCGTCGATCAGGACCTGCTTGTCGTGGAAGTCCCGGTGACAGAGCACCCGGTCGTCGGACGCCGTGTTCGCGAGCGCCTTGCTCACCTGTGCCACCAAGGTCTCCGCGCGAGGCGAAGGCGTGGCGAGGATCTCGTGGTACTCCGGGAGCCGCGCCTCGAGGGTCGCGATCTCGTCGTAGGCGTCGAACGTGCCGAAGTCCTGCGGAGGGCGCACTTCCCAGAGACCTCGGACGACCTCGGCCAGTGCGACGCCGTCGGTGGGCTCACCACGGTTCGAGAGCCACCGCTGATTGAGAGAGGCTCCTCCGATCAGGGTGGTGGTGAGGCAACGGCGCTTGGCGTCCCAATCGACGACACGCGGGGTGGCGACCCCGGGGCAGGTGGTGGCGACGCGCCAGCGCCTCTCGTATCCCCGGTCCTTGTGATACAGCTTCACCATCACGGGCTCCTGCCCGTCGTCGGCGAAGAGGACCACTCGGCGTCCCGGTTTGTAGGCGACCAGCGTGATCGTGGCGCCGCAGTCCAACCAGCGGCCGAGGCTCGGCAGGATCGTGTCGAGGCGATGATCGCGCAGCGGCGAAAGGCGCTTCGGCGCCGAAGCGAAGTCCTCGTCGAAGCCGACCCAGCGGATCCCCTCACCGCGTTGGGATGGGAGCAGCACGTGCCAGCCCGCCTTGCGGCTCCGGTCCAGTCGCAGTGCGTCGAGTTCGCGGAGAGCCGTCGAGACAGGCTCCCTCAGCGAGTCGGTCCAACGCCAGGTCATCGCAGCGCCTCCTCGGCAGAGCGTCGACAGAGATCGAGGATCCGCCGGGTGCGCTCCGGCCATTCCGGGTCGAGCCGGCGAAACGGAGCGGGAGCGAGATGGAAGAGCGCGATGGCCGTCGCGCCGTGGATCAGGGAAGACCGCGGGAGCGGCCGCAGCTCGGCGTAGCCATCGACGAACGCGGATCGGCACACCTGCGGGACATCGTGACCGAGCGTCGATGCGAGGAAGTTGCCGAGATCCTCGACGGCGTACCCCCGTCCCGCGCGATCGAAGTCGCACAGAACGGGCTCACCCTCGTGGACCATGACCTGTCCCAGGTGGAGATCGCCGTGGGCGATCGCCGAACTCTCGGTGGCCCAGGACGATCCGAGGAGCACCAGGAGTCGCTCCAGGTCGGCGAGCTCCGCAGCGGCGTCCGGCATCATCGCCGTGAGGTCGGCGGCGAGCTGCGAAGTGTCGGCGGCACGCTCGATGGGGGAAGGGCGGTGGGGAAGCTCGATGTGCGATCGGTGGAGCCTCGCCACCGTGCGACCGATCTCGCGCCAGAGGCTCGGGTCGTTGCGCTGCGGGACGGGAAGGTGTGCGAGATCGACGCCCTCGATCCACTCGGTCGCGGTCCAACCGCGGCCCCGCACGATGCCGTAGGGATGGGGTGTTCGCGCCGATGTCGAGGCGAGGGCCGCTCCGATGCGCTGCGCCTTGGAGAAGCTCTCGCGCGCACGTTGCGGATTCTCCACCTGCAGATGGAGCCGGAGTGCCAGCTTCTCGGTGCCGTCCCTCCGCCGCAGCTCGAGCTTCGTTCCGAGGACGCAGCGGCGACCCGGCTTGTAGGCCAGGACGCGATGCCCCAGGCGACGTCGCTTCACGCGCCATTGATCGGCCGGATAGGCGGGCAGGATCTCCGCGAGGTCACGACGGAAACGATCGGGCTCGTAGATGTGCCGCAGCGTCGGCAGGTCGGGATCGTTCGGGAACGGGAGCGCGACGGTTGCGCTCTCTTCGCAGAGAAACGGCGTGAATCCGTCCTCGAAGAGCGTGTGCCGACGCGTCTTCTCCTTCTCGAAGACCTCGCGGGCGCGCTCCGGTGTCGAGTAGAGCTGGAGGTAGAACCCCAACGGTGTCTCCGAGGCGGACTCGGTCTCCGCGCCGGTGGAGGGTTCGGGTCTCAACACCGTCATTCGGCAGGAGTCGTTCGGCTTCAGGCGGAGGTAGCCGACCGCCGAGCGGAGATCGTCGAGCGCGAACGCGCGGCCGTCCGCGACCCAGCGCGACCAGAGGTCTCCGACGAGCAAGGGCTCGAGGCCGGGAAGGCGATGGGGAGGAAACGAGAACCCGTTCATCGAGGGTCCACCCCCTCCGAGAGGATCCCCGTGGGGGAGGGTGTCTCGACTCCGTCCCCGGGGAAGAGCTCGCGATAGCGGTTCGACGTCGCGACGAGGTCGGCGTGGCTCCCGGTCTCCAGGATTCGGCCGTCGCAGAGATGAACGATGCGATCCATCTTCGGCAGGAGTTCCGGGTCATGGGTGACCAC
>JAGQRC010000792.1 GCA_020425835.1 Planctomycetota bacterium
GCGCGACGAGCGCCTGCGCTCGTTCGACGTCGAACTCGGCGCAGTGCGTGAGCTCCAGCGCGCTGTTGGAGGTCTCGGCCGAAACCGGCAACCGGTAGAGAGTCTCCGACGGACCCGCGGGCCCTGGCGGGAGGAGCTCCAGGAGCTCCTCCTCGACCATCTGCGCCAACGCGCACGCGTGCGCGTAGACCGGGTAGGGCGACTCCTCGAGGAGGGTCCTCACCGATCGGCGGCCGTCCACCTCGGACAGAATGCGCCCCGGAACGGGGAGCCGCTCGTCCCAGCCCGCCGGCTTGCGGCTGTGGATCGACTCGGTGAGCCGCCGCGGAATGCAGTCGAGATCGAAGAAGACGTCGCCGACCCGGCTCCACTCGTCGAGTTCGCGGGCGAGGTCGAGAACGAGCGACTGGGTCGTCGCCCGGATCCTCGATGGCGAGCGTGGCTGACGGGGGGCGTCGGCGAAGTGGAACGCCCAGTTCTTCCAGCGCAGGATCTCGCGCAGGGCGCGACGAATCTGCCGACCGATCACCGACTCGATCTCCTCCGGAGAGACGATGCCGCGACGCACCAACTCCTCGCCGAGGAACTCGCTCTCTCCGAGCCCATCGAGCGCGGTCCGGACGACGAGCGGATCGAGCGACAGGTCGCGCAGCAGGACCTCGCCGAGCAGCTGGCCCGGGTCGTTCAGGAGCGCGAACTCGAGCTCGCCCTGATGGAACGAGAAGCAGCGCTCCTGGCTCTGGGTCGCGACGACGAGGAGGCCGTCGAGCTTCTGGTTGACGACGAAGTTGAAGAGCTCGGGAACCGAGATCGACCGGTCATCGCCCTGGAATGCCATCTCGCTCCCGTCTCGAAGTGCGGATCCCTCCCAGTCTCCCAAGAATAGGATGGTCGTCCGCCGGGCAGCTGGTCGAAAAACTCATTCCGGCCGACCGCCCGAGTTTCCGTCGGCCGTCGAGACCATCGAGAGTCGACCGATGGTCCGATACGCCCCGGCGTCTCGGCCGGCGCGCGGAGTTCACTTCTCCCGTCGAGACCCCCCGCCCGACGACGATGCCGCAGCGATCCCGCAGACGCTGCGACGCGCGATCGGCGACGTTGTTGGCTCCAAGGGGCCCGGCTACACTCCGATCCCCCTTCGCGCTGAAAGCAGGTCCGCCCCCCATGACCTTCCTCGCTCCGCATTCCTTCGCTCGTCTCGCGCTCCCACTCCTCGGCGTGCTCGTCGCCATCGTCGCGTCGCCCTCGGTGCTTACCGGCCAGGCCGCGGATGAGATGACGCTGGATGAATGGTCCGAGTTGATTCGAACGGGGGAGTACGAGGAGGCGGTCGAGCTCGTGGATGCCGTTCCCGCGAGCCCGGAGCGGTTGGTCTGGCACGCCCGTTTGTTGCGTGAGACGGGGAAGGGGGCGGAGGCGCTGAAGCTCCTGTCCGAGTCGAAGGAGTACGAGGCGGGGGACGCTGCGGTTCGGGTCGCGGCGGGTGGGCTGCGAGTCGAGCTCGGCGACTGGGAGACCGCGAGGAAGGATCTCGAGCTTGCCGTGTCCGTGAAGGGCTCTCCGGAGTCGTGGACGCGGCTCGGGCTGCTGCTGCTCGATCTCGGCGAGCGCGAGGCGGGGCTGAAGGAGCTGAAGAAGGTCCTCGACTACTATCGGGCGCTCTCGGGGAGCGAAGCGCGCGCGCTCGATCCCGAGGTGTTCGTCTGGATGGGCCGGGCCTGCGAGGGGCTGAACCGGTATCGCGACGCCTACGACATCATGTACTCGAGCGCTCTCGATCTCGATCCCGAGAACGCGTGGGCTCACGTCGCTTCGGGCCACGCGCTGCTGGCGAAGTACAACTACCCCGACGCACGCTCGCACTTCAAGGATGCGATCGCCGCCAACCCCGCACTCGCCGAGGCGCACATCGGCCTGGCCTACTCGACCTATGTCGATTTCCAGTATCCCCGCAATCGGTTCATCGACACCCTCCGGGCGCTCGCCGCGGCGGATCGCACGTGGCCGGATCATCCCGACACGTTGGTGATGCGCGGCCATCTTGCGCTCTACGACGAGAACTGGACCGAGGCCGAGGACTACTATCGGCGGGCGGTCGCCGCGCGCCCTCGCGATCTCTCGTACCGCGCCTACGTCGGCGTGCTGCTCTACGCGATGGCGCGGCTCGATGAGCTGAAGGCGCTCGAGGCGGAGGTCGCGACGCTGCATCCGAGACCCGCCGAGTTCTACGCGACCCTCGCCGAGAAGCTCGTCGACCGTTTCTTCTACGCCGAAGCCGCCGACTTCGCGCGGCGCGCCGTCGAGATCGATCCCGAGTACTGGCCAGCCTACGTGACGTTGGGCGTCAACGCGCTCCGGGCGGGGCGCGACGAAGAGGGCAAGGAGTACATCGAGAAGGCGTTCCAGAACGACAAGTTCAATGTCTGG
>JAGQRC010000793.1 GCA_020425835.1 Planctomycetota bacterium
GATCGAGCGATGGAACCGACCCGGCATCGGCAGCGCGTAGGTGACCTCCCGGTATCGCTCCAGGAACTCCGGCGCGAAGCCTCGGGACTCGTTGCCGAACACGAGGTACTGGCCGCTCTCGAAGCGGTAGTCGAAGGCGCACCGTTCGCTCTTGGTCGTCGCGACCATGAGCCGCGACGGTCGCTCCGACTCGAGGAAGGCGTCCCAACTCGTGTGCACTCGGAGATCGAGGTGTGGCCAGTAGTCGAGTCCCGCGCGCCGCACCATCTTCTCCTCCAGCGAGAATCCGAGCGGCTCGATCAGGTGGAGCGTCGAGTTCAGATTCACGCAGAGTCTTCCGATCGAGCCGGTGTTCTGCGGAATCTCCGGGTGGACCAGAACGATGTTCAGGCCGAAGGACTCGTTCACGGGGCCACGTTTCCTCACTCGTTCAGCGGGGAGGTCGAGGTCGGGGGGACGCCCCGCGCCGTCCCGTGGCCGTCCGATTGCCACGACAAGCGCTTGCCAGCCTCGATCGCATGCGGAAGCATCGGAGCGGGCTCGATCACTCGCGACCCCGTTGCGCTCTGCACACGATCCGACTCTCTGAGGGGGTTCCCATGTGCGTCACGTTCCCCGTCGCCTCTCGCCACCTCATCCCGGTCGTTTCACTTCTCGCGCTCCTGAGCTGCGCCGGACCACTCGTCGCGCAGGTGCTCCTGATCCCGGAGTCGACGAACGACACGATCGGAATGTACGACCCGTTCGACGGCTCCTATCTCGGGGACCTCGCCTCGGGCGGCGGAATGCAGACCCCGATCGAGGTGCTCCGGTCGCCCAACGGAACCCTCTGGGTGTCGGACCAAGTCGCCGACGGCGTGTTGGAGTTCGCGCTCGACGGCACCGCCATCGGTCCGTTGATCTCCGGCCTCGACAACTCGCGAGGGATCGACATTCGCGGCGGTAACCTCTTCGTCACCAGTGGCGCCGGATTCGTGGCGGAGTATACCGCTGCCGGGACATTCGTCGGCAACTTCGTCATGGATGGGAGCGACCCGTTCGACATCCTGTTCCTGCCCGACGGTCGCGCCCTCTACAGCGACATCCAGGGATCCCTCGACAACGTTCGTCTGTACGAAGCCGATGGGTCGAGCTTCTCGCAGTTGTTCAATGTCGCCTTTCCCGAGCAGATCTCCGCGAAGTCGACCGGTGACTACCTGGTGGCGGTGTTCACCGATGACATGATCGTCGACTTCCGCTCGGACGGGACGATCAATGCCACCTACGCCGTCGGGGTCTCCGCGCGCGGGGTCTTCGAGCTCGGCAACGGCAATATCCTCTTCACCTCGGCGTCCGGCGTCTCATCGCTCGATCCCGCGACCGGCGTCGCCAGCTCGATCCGCGCCGGGATCTCGGCGCGTTTCATCTCGTCGGTCGACCTCGGCCTGGGAACGGGATTCATCCGTGGGGATGCCAACGCAGATGGGCTCTTCGACATCTCCGACGCGGTCTTCACGCTGGCGAGCCTCTTCATCCCGGGGTCGTCGTTGCCGACCTGTCTCGACAGTGCGGACTCCAACGATGATGAGTTGATGGACATCTCCGACGCCGTCTACTCCCTCGCGGCGCTGTTCATTCCCGGCTCGCTCCTGCCGTTCGCTCCGCACCCGGGTTGCGGCTCGGACCCCGACGGCAGCTCGCTCGACTGCCAGGAGTTCGCCGCCTGTCCGTGACTCTCGCGACGTCGTTCTCTCAACGCCCGTTCCCCGAGTCCGATTCCGCATCGAGACGGAGCGACACCGAGTTGATGCAGTATCGCAGCCCGGTCGGGGGAGGCCCGTCCGTGAAGACGTGCCCGAGGTGGGCGTCGCAGCGACGGCAGAGAATCTCCGTCCGGACCATCCCGTGGCTCGTGTCCCTTCGCTCCACGAGATGGGCGCCGTCGAGGGGCTCGAAGAAGCTCGGCCATCCGCAGCCCGATTCGAACTTGCTGTCCGATCGGAACAGGGGGAGATCGCAACACACGCAGTGGTAGGTTCCGATTTCCTTGGAGTTCCAATAGCGACCGCTGTACGGGGGCTCGGTCCCGGCCTGTCGTGTCACGCGGTACGCCTCGGGGTCGAGCTGCGCCCGCCACTCTCCGTCTTCTTTGCTGATCTTCTCGAGTTCGCCATCCACGGTTCGCCTCGTTCCAGGTGGGAGTAGGTGGGAGTCCGACTATTCATGGACCGGCCCGACCCGCACCGCAAGGGGCCTTCCGCGATCGGCGCGAGCCGTCCGACGCGGTGGAACTCGACAGGAGCGCCAACGCCGGTAGGATCGAGCCGTATCGGGCTCCGGGAGGATGGGTCCCTCCTCGGGGTCGACCCCCGACCGACGATTTCTGCGGAGATCCCTTTCGATTCGGAGTGATCGGATGATGCGCACACCGCTGGCGCTCG
>JAGQRC010000794.1 GCA_020425835.1 Planctomycetota bacterium
CCCAGAACGCCATCAGCGCGACCGGCGGGGACGGCACGGTCCAGTCGCACGGCTCCAAGTGGACCGTCGAGACCAACCCGGATGGTTCGACCACGGTCACGTCGCCGACCGGCTTCTCGGCGACCAAGAAGACCGACGAGAATGGCAACACCACGTGGGAAGGAACGACATCTTCCGGCGACACCTGGAGCCAGGATGCGGAAGGGAACGTCACCATCACGACGGAGGACGGGACGGTCATCACCAAGTCGGCCGACGGCAAGACGGTGACGGTCGAAGAGTCCGACGGTGGCGTCGGTCGGGTCGAGCTGAACGAGGAGGGGAACATCACGGATGCGAACTTCGCGGAGCACAGTCCCTGCTCGGGGTGTGGACACCACTGCGAGAAGGACTGCGATGCCTGCGAGATCGAGGCGGCCAACGGCGCTACTGAGTCGGAGACCTCCAACAACCAAGACCAGCGCGGTTCCGTGAGCCCGAACGGCGGGAGCACCGGCACCGGTCGTTGAGCTCGACTGGAGCGTGAAGCGAGAAGAGTCGCCCGCGGTGGCCTCGGCCGCCGCGGGCGACGTTCGTTCCGAGGTGTTCCCCGTCCTCGATTCGCGCCCGCCTTTCCGACCCCGCGAAAAGTCGCTGACGTGTTTCCGTGCGCTGCGAAAGTCGAGGGCCGCTCGCCGGCTCGGCGCTCTCGAGCATTCTTCCCGCGGGTCGCTCCACCCTACCGGCCTGGGAACAGCAGTTGCCCGATACCGGGCACCCTCGTTGGAAGCGCACGAGGCATCCACGTGGTGAAGGAAGGAACGGACCGAGGGTGGTGGATAGGTCGAGTTTCGGCGGAGGTGCTGGCCGACGGAAGCTCGAGCTCTCGGCCGGAATGGGTTTTCAACGGGCTTGGTAACTCCTTCGAGGAGCTGCAACAAAGCCAGAGTCGTCGAGGCCCAGTGAAGACTCCGTCGGAGACTGGCCTTCTCATCCCATCTAGGGCGTCACCCGAGAAATGGGCCAGCGTCTGACTGACACGGCACGACGTTCGAACGGAGGCAGGGCCGTGAACCGCAGAACATGGATCGTGGTCAGTGACTCGAGCCGCGCTCGGATCTTCCTCGACGAAGAGACGGGATCGGACTGGAACCTCGTCGGTGAGATCGACTTCCCCGATGGGCGGAAGCGCGTGGAGGAACTCGTCTCCGACCAACCGGGTAGCGTTCAACAGACTGGCATGGGAGGCGGGAAGGCGGGACTGACCCCGACGATCGACCCGAAGGAGAAAGAGGCGATCCGCTTTGCGCGATCACTCTCCGAGCTCCTCGAGAAGAGTCGGCGCGCCCACGCCTTCGACCAGCTGGTCATCACGGCTCCCGCCCATTTCCTCGGCCTCCTGCGCAAGTCGCTCGACGACGAGACGACGAAGCTCGTGATCCAAACCGCGCATCACGACTACACGCGGAACTCGGCCGTGGAGCTGCAAGAGCTGGTCGCGTGGGAGAACTGAGCGGGCCCTCGCTCCCGATCGCGGATGGCGGCGGGCAGAACTGAGTTCTCCAGGTCAGAGACGGCTCGGGAGGGCGACGATGTCCACACCTCATCTCGATCGACCGTGGTTGGTGGCCGTTTGGCCCGGCATGGGCAATGTCGGCATCACCGCGGGGTTCTATCTCATGGCGAAACTGGGAATGGAGCTCCTCACCGAGTTCTCGGCGCACGAGCTCTTCGACGTCGAGGCGATTCGGGTGAAGGGAGGACTGATCCAACCGGGTCAACTTCCGAGGAGTCGGGTGTTCGTCGGGCACCCCGAAGGTTGCGAGCGCGACATTCTCGTCTTCATCGGCGAGTCTCAACCGCCGTCGGGAAAGTACGCCTTCTGCCACCGGATCGTGGACTACGCCGCGTCGCTCGGCGTCGAGCGAGTCTTCACCTTCGCCGCGATGGCGACGGAGATGGAGACGGAACACGAGTCTCGGGTCTTCGGGGCGGCAACCGACGCGACGCTGCTGTCGGAGCTTCGGGAGCATGGGGTCCGCGTCCTCGAGGACGGGCAGATCGGCGGATTGAACGGCGTGCTCATCGGAGCCGCCGCGGATCGAGGACTGCCCGGGGCCTGCCTCCTGGGAGAGATGCCTCACGTGCTCGTTCAACTCCCGTTCCCCAGGGCCTCGCTCGCCGTCCTGCAGGCGTTCTCTCGGCTGACCGGCATCGAGGTCGACTACCGCGAGCTCCGAGAGCAGACGCGCGAGATGGAGCGGCGCTTGGTCGAGCTGCTCTCCCGGTTCGAGCGGACGGACGAAGAGCGTGACTGGGGCGAAGAGTCGTCGATCGCCACCGAGGGTCCGCGCTCGAGCCCCGAGGACGAGTCCCGGATCGAGTCGCTCTTCGCCGCGGCCCGGGAAGATCGCTCCAAGGCATATGAGCTGAAGTG
>JAGQRC010000078.1 GCA_020425835.1 Planctomycetota bacterium
CGGCGAGAACGTGACCTGGAGAGAGCTGACGCCCTTCACCGTCACTGCAGTGGCGATCTCGTCCGACGAGGCGAGGATCGCGATCGGCGGAAGCGACGGACAGATCCAGGTTCGAGACCTCGGCACTCACGAGCTCCTCCACACGTTCGAGTCGGACGGGTCGGTCGGTCGGCTCTGCTTCGCCGGTGACCACCTGATCGCCGCGTGCGGGTCCGTGGTGCATCTCCTCGCTGTCGACGCCGGCGTCCGCCGGAGAACGCTCGAGGCGCATCGTGCCGAAGTGTGCGGCCTCGCGGTGAGCCCCGACGGCACTCGCTTCGCCAGCTCCTCCCGCGACCGAACCGTCGTCGTCTGGGCGCTCGATGGGACGCTCCTGCGGACGGAACGGGGCCATCGCCACTCGGTGCGCGCGCTCCAGTTCTCTCCCGACGGCCGCCGATTGCTCTCGTTGTCGAGCGACGGCGTGCTCAAGACGTGGCGCGGTGGCTCGGACCTTCTGCTGGCCCACGCGGTGACGCACAACACGAGTGTCATGGCGATCTCCGCGCTGGAGTCGGACCGTCGGTTCGCGTCGATCGCTCGGGGAGGGCGCCTTCGCTTCTGGGACGAGGACACCCATCGACAGCAGGGCGCGGTCGACGCCTATGCGTTGTGGGCGACGTGCATGACGTGGAGCGAGCCCGCGAGCCGGTTGGTCATCGGATCGGTCTACTCCCCGCTGGCGGTGATCGATCCCGCCTCGCCCCGCGTCGTGGAGCATCTCGAGAGCGACGGGGAAATCACCGACGTCGCGGCTCACCCGGACCTTCCGCTCGTCGCCGCGGTCTCGCGGAAGAGCCGGGAGGTGTCGCTGTGGAATCTCTCCACCGGCTCCGTTCAACAGAGCATCCCGCAGGCGGCAGCGCGCTGCGTCGAGTTCTCTCCGGATGGGGAGTGTCTCGCGATCGGTGGCCGCGGCTTCGTCGGACTGTGGCCCGTCGGCGCCACCGAGCCCCTCTGGATGGACGCGATCGAGGACTTCGGTGAGGCGACCCAGGTCGCGTTCAGCCCCGATGGTCGGACCATCGTCTTCGGGAACGATGACCGGCTCGCGCGCTCGTGGCGCGTCTCCGACGGTCGGCGACTGTCATCGTTCGAGGGGCACGAGGGCCGAATCCACGCCATCGACTTCGTGCGCGATTCGACCCGGGTCGTGACCGGTTCCGAGGATGGCACCGTGCGACTGTGGGAGGCCGACAGCGGCCGACTGTTGCTGAGCGCCCGCGAGTTCCCGAGCCCGGTGCGGGCCGTGCGCTACAGCTCTTCGTCCGACACGATCATCGTCGGCTGCGACGACGGCAGCGTTCACACCATCGACGCCTCACCGCCCACCCTCGACCGAGAGATCGACGGAGACCGACTCGCGGTGGAGTTGCGTCGACACGAGATCGCCACTCGGTACCTGGCCGAGTACGGAACACTCGCCGACGCGGTGGCCGCGATCGAACGCGAGCCTGGTATCGACAGTGCGGAGCGAGAGGGATGGATCGCCACTGCCGAGCTCCTCGGGGAGAACTGGGCTCAGCAGAGAGCGTTGTGCTGGGCGATCCTGCAGGATCCGGAGCCGACCGCCGAGCAACGATCGAGAGCGTTGGTCTGTGGGGATGCCCTCGCTCGGGTCTCACCGAGTCTCGAGGAGTTCCGGTTGGTTCGCGGCATCGCGCAGTATCGGTTCGGATCTCTCGACGATGCCCGGGCGGACCTCGAGGCGGCGGCGGCGTTCGCCCGTGGCAAGCCCCGCGGCCCGATCACCGGGATGTCGCGTCTGATGGAAGCCGTCGTGAACGAGGACCGCCAGGCCGTGCTCGAAGAGCTGCGTTGGTTCCGGGAGAACCCGATGGCCCTCGAGGACCCCCGAGCCGCGATGGTTCGCGCCGCCCGTCGGTCGGCCGAAGCGTTCCTCTCGCGGGACACTCCGGAGACCGTCGATCCGGAGCCCGCCCCGGAGTCGCCGGGCGATGCCGACCCCGCAACCCGCGCCGGTCGTTGAACGGTGACCGTCGTTCGAGTCTCGACCGATGGCAGCCCGTCGAGGAGACTCGTTCCGCCCGAGAGCCGAGCTTCCGGCGGCCGGCACATCCGGCGAAACTCGACGTATCCCAGGAGCGAGATCGCGGAGGACCATGTCATCGGATGATGATTCCAAGAGTGCGTGGCTCGACCAACTCGCGCGGCGCCTGCGGCAGCAGTACGGCCTCTCCTTCGATGCGTCGCACGGGCAGGAGGCTCGTCCCGCCTTCGAGCGGCGCGCGAAGCGTCCGCTGCGCGTCGAGCAGGAGATCGGCAGAGGAGGGATGGGCACGATCCTCGAAGTGTGGGATGACGAGCTCGGCCGATCCCTCGCGCTGAAGACGCTGCGACCCGAGCACGCGGCGTCCACGAGCCGCCTCGTCGAGGAGGCGCAGATCCTGAGCCAGCTCGACCACCCCGGTGTCGTGCCGATCCACGAGTTCAGCAGCGCCGGTCCCGACTCCTACTTCACGATGCGGAGGATTCGGGGTCGCGACCTTGCGGCGATCCTCCCGTTGATCCGCGCCGGCGAGGATGGTTGGTCGCTGACTCGCGGTCTCGGTGTGATCATCGCCGTGTGCGACACCATGGACTACGCGCACTCCCGAGGTGTCGTCCATCGCGACCTCAAACCGGCGAACGTGATGATCGGCGAGTTCGGAGAGGTCTATGTCGTCGACTGGGGGCTCGCGAAGGTCCTCGACGGGAATGGTGCGGACTCCGAGAGTCCCACCGTCGTCACGGAGCGAGCGGACCTGGCTCGATCCGGCTCGAGCTCTCCATTCCTGACGCACGACGGCGATCTGATCGGGACGATCTGCTTCATGTCGCCGGAGCAAGCGGCGGGTCGGCTCGAGGATCTCGGCCCTCGCACCGACATCTACGCCGTGGGCACGATGCTCTACGGGCTGCTGACCGGCGGTGCGCCCTACGAGCGGGAGGTCACGTCACTGGATCGCCAGGCGCTCTTGGACCGACTCCGGGATGGACCGCCCGAGTCCGTGGAGCGCATCGACCCGCGGGCGCCGAGCGAGCTGATCGCGATCTGCGAGAAGGCGATGGCCCGCGCGCCCGAACAACGCTACGAGAGCATGCGGATGCTCGCCGACGATCTGCGCGCGTACCTCGACGGACGTGTGGTCCGGGCGCATCGGACCGGAGCGTGGGCCGAGCTGCGGAAGTGGGTGTCGCGCAACCGGATCGCCGCGGCATCGTTGTCGGTGCTCCTCGGTGTCGCCACGATCGGCTCCCTCGCCTTTGCCCGGGTCCAGGCGCGAGCACGCGTCGATCTCCTCCACGAGAACTACGTCGCCAACGTGCGAGCCGCGAGCTCCGCGCGGGAAGCGGACGAGGTGGCCTCCGCTCGACAGTTGCTCGAGTCCTGCGACCCCCAATTCCGAGGATTCGAGTACGACTACCTGTGGAACGAGTGCGACACGAGCCTGGCCTCGATTCCGACTCGGATGAAACGTGCGATGGATGTGGCCTGGTTGCGCGACGGTGAGCGTGTGGTCGTTGCGGGTGGCGGCGGAGCGAGCCAGATCCGTGTCGTCCACTCGGTGACGGGCGTCGAGTCGGCACACTTCCGACCCGAAGGCGTGGTCGAGGTCCAGCGGATCGCAATTCACCCCGCCGACGGGACGATCTACTTCGCCGCGACGACGAAGGGCGGGCACGGAGCGATCCAGAAGTGGAACCCGGAGACGGGCGACCACGAGGTGATCGCCACCGTTCCCGAGCGAGTCTACGACATCCACATCGGCGAGAGCGGCGTCGTCGCCGCCACGCTCGGCCGCAAGATCATCCTGATCTCCGGACCCGACAGTCCGCTCAAGACCGTGTACACACGGGCCACCGCCACGGCGGTCGCGGTCTCTGCCGACGGGAGTCGAGTTGCGATCGGAAACTGCTACGGACTCATTCTCGTGAGGGATGTCGCGACGCACGAACTCCTGATGGCCTACCAGGAGACGTCGAGCGCGTTCGTCTTTCGGCTTCGGTTCGCCGAGAACCGACTCATCGCGAGCTGCCAGTCCTCGATCCACATTCTGGACGTCGCGTCGGGTGCGTTGGAGCGGACGCTGTTCGCGCATCGCGATCAGGTCTACGGCCTCGCGATCAGTCCGGAGGGCACGCGACTGGCGAGTTGTTCACTCGACAAGACGGTCCGGTTGTGGGACCTCGAGCGGGGCACCCTCCTCCGAACCGAGCGGGGTCACGATGGGGGCGTACGGGGCGTCGCCTTCACTCCCGACGGACGGCAGATCGTCTCATCGTCGAGCGATGGGACGGTCCGACTCTGGCGAGGAGGGTCCGACCTGATCCTCGCGCAGGAGTTGGTGCACGCCTCTTCGGTGATCGCCATCACCTCGGACCGATCGGGTCGCCTGGTCGCCACCGCCGACCGCGCGGGCCGGGTTCGCGTCATCGATGCGCGATCCCGGCGGCTGATCCGGGAGCGGATCTACCACGGTGGAAAGGTCAACGATCTGGCGTGGAGCGAACCCGCCGGCCGACTCGTGACCGGAGCCGCCGACCATCGCGTCGCCATCTTCGATCCCTTTTCCGATGGCCCCGCGGAGTTCCTCGGCGAGCACCCCACTGCGGTCCTGGGCGTGTCGGCTCATCCTCATCTCCCGTTGGCCGCTTCGGTCTCGGGGACCCAGAACGGTGAAGTCGGGATCTGGGACCTGTCATCGAAGACCCGGACTCAGACGATTCCCTTCCCGCTGGCACTCTGCGTCGAGTTCTCGCCGGATGGTCGTACCCTCGCCATCGGCGGGGGGAACGCGGTCGCGTTGTGGCAGCTCGATGAGAGCCGAGAGCTCTGGAACGAGTCCGACGGAATGGGCGCGGCCTATCGAGTTTCCTACAGCCCGGATGGTCGAACCGTCGCCTTCAACGGTCGGGAGCGCCTGGTGCGGACTCGGGACGTGGCGAGCGGGCGAATCCTCGCGGAGTTCCAGGGGCACGAGGTCCGGGTCGTCGGTGTCGACCACGTTCGCGACGGGAGTCGGCTGGTGACCGGATCGGACGATCGCACGCTTCGCTTCTGGGACTCCGGTCTCGGCAAGCTCCTGATGGTGTACCGTGAGTTCGGCGGTGGCATCGAGACGGTGCACTACAACACGGCGACCGACGAGGTCATCGTGGGCGGGGACGACGGGCGCCTGAGCTTTCTGAGCGCATCGCCTCCCAGTGTGGAGCGCGAGATTCCGTCCGATGAGCTGCGAGCCCAGGTGACCGCGCACCGAGAGGCGAGACGACTGCTCGGCGAGCACGGGACGATTCGCGACGTTCTGGCCGCCCTGGACTCTGGCCGTGCGGCGATCGAGGCCGACCCGGAGTTGGTGCGAGAGCGCCTCGAGCTCCTCGGCGAAGACCCGGAGTGGCGCCTGGAGTGCGCTTGGGACATCCTCGCTGATCCCGATGCGACCCCCGAAGATCTCGAGCGGGCGTCGAGGTTCGGGAACGACCTGGTCGAGCTCTCACCGGACAACTGGAAGTATCGATTCGTGCGAGGGGCAGTCCATCTCTACTCGGGCCGATCGAGCGAGGCGAGGATCGATCTCGACATCGCCGGCGACATCGCCCGCCAGAGGGATGAAGGTGTGCCCACCGCACTGGCCGCGTATCTCCTACAGATGGTCGTGCGCGGGGAGTACGTCGGCGCGCTCCGGATGCGCGTGGAGCTCGTGCGGCGACCCGTCCATCCCGCCTCCGGTGAAGTGCCGATCATCCGAGCGACGACCCGCCTGGCCGACGAGTTCCTGATGGGGAGGCGTCGCTGAGTCTAGCAGTCCGTTGAGAAACTCATTCCGGCCGAGAGCCCGAGCTTCCTGCGCCCAGCACGCCCGTCGAAACTCGAAGTATGAGTCATTACGACTGCGTTTCGCCGGAAGCACTGGCCTTGAAATCTCGGACTCTCGCCTCGTAAGCAGTTTCTCAACGGACTGCTCGGTGCGAGCGGCGGGCTGTTCCGGGAATCCGTGCATGCGACGCCGACGCATGGCCGGAACGACTCGAGCGCGGTGCTTCTCGTGGTGAACTCTCCCGGACGTCGAAGCGGGTGGCGCTCCCCCGCTTCGGCGGATAGCGTGTTCAGCGAAGAAGACGCTCGAAGGGTGGAAGAGTTGAACGGCACGGCTCTCGGAATCCTGCTTTCCGTCTCGCTCGGGGTTGCGTCGCCCACGGTGGACGCGCCGCTCCTCTCGGAAGCCTCCGAGGGCAACGTCACGGACGTGTTGCTCGATCTCGCGGAGAGCGCGGTGTCCGAGGTCGATGACCAACGTCGGGCCGGGGTTCGTCGTCGGTTCGCACTGTGGCTCGTCGACGAAAGACGGTTCGGACGGGCTCGCGTGCAGGCGGATGCGCTCTTGGGCGAATCTCCGGCGGACGGCCTCGAAATGTGGACGTTTCTCTTTGCGCGGGGCGCCGTCCCGGCCGGGGAGGTGGTCGTCCGCATCCCGAGCGGCGAGTCCCTCGCGGCTCTCGACGGAACTGCGGCTCTGGCGATGGCGCGACTGATCGAGGGGGACATCGAAGCGGCGCTCGCGGCACTTCCGTCGGTGGTCGATCAACCCGAGCGCGAGGCCGCGATCGTCGCCGCCGGCGCGCTCTCCGTCGTCGCCTTCGGTGGGGAGCACGTGGAGCGACTCGTTCGGTGGGCGTTCCGCAGGAACCCAGAGATCGAGCTTCGTGCGAGAATCGCGTACCGCGTCGCCGCAGCTCACGATCAGCCGGATCGGGCCCTGTCGATTCTCGAGCAACTTCCCGGTGGAGCGTCGAGGTACCCAGACGTCGTCTGGCAGATCGCGCTCGCCTATCGCCGTCAAGGTCGACTCGATGACGTGGCACGTCGGATGGCCGACGTGCAAGACGATCGACGGCGCGCGGCGATCGCCCTCTGGCTCGCCGAGTCGTGGTCGGAGCGAGGCGGAAGCGATCGCGCCCGCCTGGCGTGGGAAGCGGCATGCGCCAGCTTTGCCGAGTTGCCCGAAGCCAGTCGTGCCCCGGGGGTCGAAGCCTTCCTCCGGTCCGGCTCCGCGATGTGCGGGGAGCGTTGGCCCGACCGTCTTCGCGACCTGCTGGAGAGTGAGATCTTCGCGAGCGACTCCTGGGGACGCGCCGCGGGTTGGGCAAGTCTCGGGAACGTCGCGGCGACGCGGGCGGCGGCCGAAGCAGGGGGAAGGGTTGCGGGCAGAGAGGGGATCGACCCCGCACGGATTCGAGAGTGGGCACGCGAGGATCAGGACCGTGCCTGGTGGGTCGCGTTCTGGCTCTCTCCGGACCGGGCCGCGTTTCCGATCGACGAGTTTCGGTTGCAGGGCCATCGTTGGTTCGCCGAGGCGATCGTCGACGCAGACTCCCGCGAGGGTTTCGATCCGAGAATCGTCCGAGCGAGTCGCGACGCCCGTCGAGGCCGGCGCGCCTGCGACCCTCGACAGTTCGCGGAGTATGTCGCGGCCAAGCTCGCACGGGGGGAGGTCGACGCCGCGCGAAGAGCGACCGAGGTGATGGACCGGTGGTGGCGCGATCTCTTGTGCGCCGTCGTCCTTTCGCCGAGCTACTCCGAGTGGTTGTCTCATGCCGTCAGGCGCCGCGACATCGGACTCGAACGCTGTGTCGACTACATCCGTGGCGAAGTCGATCCCGAAGACCGGATCGAGCGAATCACCGCACTCCTTTCCGAGGCGACTTCGGTCGACGACCCGGAGCTCGGTTCCTGGATCCGCGGGTCGTGAGTGTCGATCGTGGAAGTCCGGACGCGGGAAGATCTTCGACCGTGCCTGTCACGTCACGGCGTGTCTGTCACGTCACGGCGTCCAGGTCGTCGATCGCGATCTCGATCGGGACCCGGTAGCGGCCGGTGTACACGTCCGCTTTGACCGACCTCCTCGGCTTCAACGTGATCCACCCGTCCGAGACCGAGATCGCTCCCACCAGGAAGAAAACGTCCTCGTAGTGCTGGAGGCGGGCGAACTTCCCCTTGAAGGATTGCCCGGACTCCTTGTCCACGAGGGTCACGAAACCGATGGACTGCCGGCCCTTGGGGCAAATCTGGTAGGAAGTGATCACGGAGTAGCGCTTCGTCTCCTTGACCTTGTGCATGATCTCGGTCTCGGAGCCGTGCTCGTGGATCAGTCGCTCGACCTCGTCGATCCGGGTGAGCTGTCGTTTCTTCTTGGCCACGATGGAGCGCAAGGCCGCGAACGTCGACGCGATCACGAACGCTTCCTTCTTCACCGCGCCGAGCCGGTTGATCCGGCGCGGATCCGCTCCGAAGTCGATGTAGCGGACTCGTCGATCCACGATGCGACTCGAGAGTCGACACTGACCGTGCGGCAGCAGCGGAGTGAAGTTGAAGTAGAGATGGTCGAAGTCGCCGACCGAGAATCCCAGCTCCCGGAGCTTTCGGGCGATGCGGGCGCCGATCGGGCCGGTCGAGTGCGGAAACGAATACACCTTGCCGAGATCGTCCGGAGTCGATTCGCCGGAGACGTTCTCGACCTCGCTCTCGTAGTAGCGAATGTCGAGGATCAGCTTCTCTCGGGGCGATGGCATGGTCGACCTCCGGTTCAGCGTCGAGGCTCGATGGGACGCCTTCACTTTCGCGTCCGCACGTCCGTATGTCCGCAATTCCGTGTCGCTCGATCTGCGGGTCGCGATCCTACCAAGCAGCCGGTTGAAATACTCATTCCGGCCGAGAGCCCGAGTTCCCTGCGCCCAGCGCGTCCGGCGAGACTCGACGGGTCCCACCCGCCGGCGCCCGTTCGACAACGGCGCTCGACGGGAGCGGGTTCAACTTCGGACGAATGCGGTCAAGCGCAGCTTTCGCTCCGGGTCGTTCTCCGGGAAGTCCGGGCCGCTCGTGCCGCGCCATTCGATGCGGAGCGTGTGGTCGCTCGCCTCGATGACTTCGCGCTCGAACGCGTCGCGGGTGCGGTCGAAGCGATGAAAGAAGCAGAGGAGCCACGCGCGAGGCGCGAGGAGCGGGATCACCAGGCGCACGAGGGCGGCGTAGTCCTGGCCGTCGGGGTTGCGGCGTCGTTGGCGTTCGGGGACGCGCGGTGGGGGGTCGAGGACGATGCCGTCGAACTGCGCGCCGCTCTTCGACGCGCGTGGCAGGTGACGGTAGACGTCGCCGCACAGGAAACCTCGCTCGTCGACCGCGAGGTCGTTGAGACGGTGGTTCTCGCGCGCGACCTGGAGCGGGTTCTTCTTGCTGTCGACGTGGACGACCGATCGCGCCCCCCCGGCCGCGGCGGCGACCCCGAGGCTTCCCGTGTAGGCGAAGAGGTTGAGCACGCGACGATCCATGGAGTTCTCGCGAATCCAAGCCCGCGCCGCGCGCGCGTCGAGGAAGAGGCCGGTCAGCTCGTTGGCGTGTGGTGTCGTCGCGAAGCGGAGGCCGTTGTCGATGACCACGAGCGGCGCCGTCGGGAGCTCACCGTGGAGCGCGGTCACCGAGAGTGCCGTCGAGTTCCAGTTGAAGTAGCGGTGCGCCTTCGCGATCACCGATGCATAGGGATGGCATTGCCGGAGCGCGGCGACGATCGCTTCGAGCTCGTCCGCGATGTCGACCTTGTGCGCGATGAGCGCTGTGTCGCCGTAGCGATCGATCGTGAGCCCGGGACGTCCTTCGGCGTAGCCGTGGAGGAGACGGTACGCGGTCAGATCGTCC
>JAGQRC010000007.1 GCA_020425835.1 Planctomycetota bacterium
CGCAGCCCTGCCCCTGGATGCATCCGCCGGGCGGCGCGATGGCGCTTCCGGTCGGCGGGGCGCCGACCTCCCAGATCCCTCCGCGAACGCTCCACTCCCCGATCCCGCTCTCGAAGTCCTCCGCGAAGCTCGCGGGCACGGCGCGCACGTCGATGCTCAAGGCGTCGACCACCCAGCCGTTCGACGGGCTCGAGGTGTTCACGTCGTGGAGGAACCCGAGCCGCACGCGTCGACCCTGGTCCGCGCTGAGGTCCACCTGGAGCGGGTACCAGACCATCGAGTTGGGTTGCACCGTGATGCCCAACGGCTCCCACGAACCCCACGCTCCGGTCAACGCGTCGTACCGCTGGATGGTGAGCGCACCGAGATCCGGAACGACGTACTCGTGCCAGGTCCCGAAGCGGAGCAGGACTTCCTCGTTCGCTCCCGAGATCGATGGAAGTTGGATCACCGGACTGATCAAGCGACTGTCGATGCCGTTCGGCGTCAAGCCATTGGTATCCGAGAGAATCGTGCCGATACACGCGCTTCCCTCGAGGACGCCCCCGGGCGCGCCGATCGGATTGGAGCCGATCTCCCAGATGCCCGAGGTCGTCGACCAGCCGTCCCAGCCGGATTCGAAGCCGGTCGTGAAGCTCGCGCCGTCGCGGTCGGATGCGACGGAGACGGTCACGTCATCGATCGACCAGCCCGCCGCGGTCGAGCTGGTGTTCACATCGTGGAGGAACGCGATCTGGATCTCGGTGGGACCCGGCACACCGATGAACGTGAGGTCGACCCTCGTCGGGCTCCACACCTGCGAGTAACTCCCGAACACGGCGGGCGCGCCGCCGATCAGCTCGAGGTCGAGCCAGGGGCCGAATGCGCCGCCCGCCGCGACGACGCGGTACTGCAGCCGACCGGCGTCCGGCGCGGCGTACTGGAAGAAGTGGAAGAACTCGAGCACGACTTCCTCTCCTGGATCGACGGGTTCGACGAGGAAGGTCGGGGTGATCAATCGGCTGTCGATCGCGTTGGGGTAGTCCGCGTCCAGCACGGTGCTCGCGCAACTCGTCCCCGAGAGTGCTGGCGTCGGCGGCCCGTAGACGGCCGACCCGTATTCCCAGACACCATCGCTGATCGTCCACCCCGGAGCGCCGGACTCGAAGTCCTCTTCGAGAACGACCTGTGCGTGAACGAGCGGTGACCATAAGGCCCAGCAGCAGAGAAGAGTTCCAATGGGAATCCTCACGAGACCTCCTCGGATCCGAGTGATGGGAAGAGAACGACCGCGCGCCCACGCGGCTCGGACCGACGAAGGGTGCGGGGCGAACGGTCAGACCTTGGATCTCGGGAAAGTCCGGGAGGGAAGGAGGATCGACACGAGTTCCCACGTTGGAGTCGTTGGGACCCATGGGGTCTCGGGTCGGTATCTGGTGTGGGCTCGGATGCGATGAGAGAGCGGCGGGCCAGGCCCGCCGCTCGAGTTGGGGGGACGACTCTTCAGTCGCAGTCCTTCACGGTCGCGAACAGGATCGCGCTCGCGGGACAGGTCGTGAGGCACGTCGTGCAGATCCGGCCATCGACGTGGACGCGGTCGCCTTCGACGTACGGATCGAGACCACCGACCAGGTATGCCCCGCCGGAGTCGGCGAACCAGACCTTGCAGAGATCCAGCTCACCGTCGCCATCGAAGTCGTAGAACGAGTCGACGAAGCCGACCGTTCCACAGTCGGATATCGGCGGGAACAGGAACGGGATCACCGAGATCCCCATCGCGTCGGCTCGCGACGAAGCGGGGCCGACGACGAACGTCGAGAGAACACAGCACAGGAACAGCACCTTGAAGGGACGGAGCATCGAGCATCCTCCTTGCGGGTCCTTGGAGGTCGTGGAGGGAAGTCCCAGCCCAACGGTCCGGACGAAGCGCTTCGGGCAGCTTCGGAGCCCGACGACTCGACTCGCCCGATGGCCATGGATCCTCGTGGCGCCCGATGCGAGAACTCGTCGTCGTCCGCATGCTATGCGCTCCATCACGCCGACGAAACCCACGATCCGACGCTCCGGTGCGGATCGGCAAGACTTCGGATGGGACATGCGTGCAATGACCGTGCAGCGACGATCGACTCTTTCGAAACGAGAACGGGGCCCGCATCGCGAGCCCCGCTCCCATCGATCCCGTGAGAGTGCGCTATCCGCAGGGCGGATACGCGTTGCACTCCGTGGTGTCCTCGGTCGGATCCTGGCCACAGTCGGGATAGGGCGGCAAGGGTGTTGCGCCCGACTGGAAGAGGAACGAGAGGTTGAAGATCGGGTCGGCGATGTCCACGTTGCCATCGTCGTTGACGTCTTGTGCGTCCAGACACTGGCTCGGACCCGACTGGAAGAGGTAGCCGAGGTTGTAGATCGGGTCGGCGATGTCGATGTTGCCGTCGGCGTTCGAGTCGCCGCGGATGAAGCTCGGCTGGTCGAACACCTCGATCTGACACGACAGCGGATCGCTGAGCAGTCCCGCCACCTCACCCACGACATCGTAGTCGTACACCGCCGGAGCCGGCCCGACATCGAGGGTGCTCGCCGTGGCTCCCGGGAGCGACTGGATCTCCAATCCATCGCGGAAGATACGGATGGAGTCGTACCCCGGGACGGGCGGGTCCCAGGACAGCGACACATCCGGACCCGCCAGGGCGCACACGAGACCGGTCAACGGGGGCGAGGTCGGCGCGCTGCAGAGCGTCGGGCTTCCCGACGCGCCGAGGATCACCGGAGTGACTGCGTACTGATGGAGACCGGGGCCGAGGTCGAGGTCTTCGAGCATCACCGCGGTCCCGCGGAGGTTCGCGATCTCGGTTCCGTCTCGCGTGACGATGAGCGAGTCGTAGACCGCGGCGTTGGTCCAGGTCAGCACGACGTCGACCGCACCCGGCTGGGTCTCGCAGAGAAGATCCTCGACGGGCGGCACGGGAACCAGAGTGATCGTCGCGTCGACGAAGTCCGGGAAGTAGGACTCGCTGACGACGACCGCGATGTTGTCCGTCGGAATGACGCCGACGCCATCGGTCCAGACGACATCGGTGGAAGCTCCGACCAGGTCACCGGTGAGCGTCGAGGGGTTGGTCGCGAAGGCGATGTCGACGACGTGCTTGGGGGCATCGACCGGGAGGACGACACCACCGAGGAACGCGAAGACGACGCCGACGGTCACCGCTGTCGGGCTGATGTTCGGCGCGAAGAAGTCGGGCCCGGTTCCGCCGTCGATCGCGGCGAGGTCGGGACCCGTCGTCACCGTCTGGGCGACGACGTAGGTCGGATCGATCGCCAAGGCCATCGAGAACCCTTGCAGCTCGTTCGGGAACCCGACCGACGTCGGGAGCTCCTCGATGGATAGAGGCTCGACGAAGGTCCCGAGACCGTTGTCCGGGTTGTAGCCCGCCGCGTTGTTCGCGCCGACGAACCGCATCTCGGGAGCGACCGATTCGACCGAGCCATCCATGACGGTCGGGACGATGCCGCTGTCGTCGACGACGAGCAGGTTCGGCGTCGGAGGATCGCCGATCGTCTCGCAGAACGAGACGGAGGAGCTCGTCCCGAAGCCGGTGCCGATCAGGAAGTCGAGATCGAGGATCTCGTGATCGACGCCCGCGCCCAGCGTCGCGCAGCCCATGTAGCAGACGACGACCAGCATGTTGACGCCGGAGGCCGACTCGCCGATCGAGACGAAGTCCGGCGGGGCGCCGTTGTTCACCACCGCGGTCGACGCCCCCATCGCCGATTGGGTCAGCGTGACCGATGCACTGTCGAAACAGACTCCGAACGACCAGCCCTGGATCGGGTCTCCGGCGCTGTCCAGCAGCACCTGCGCGGTGACGGTCGTTCCCTTGAGCCCTTGGACATCCGGGACTCGCAGTGTGAAGTCGGGGCTGCCCGCGAGTGCGGGCTGCGGGTTCACCGTGATCAGCAAGGATCCGGACAGGGCGACTGCGATCAAGAATGAGACCGAACTCGAACTCCAGCGCATTCCGCCTCCTCTTCTGGCTTCGACATGCCGGCGGACTCGCACCCGACTCCGCGGCGAAGACCACCGGAGTGCCGAACGTGCGAGCGCCGAGTCCTTCGCCGCCTTCGTTGACAGGTTGTCGGAGATTGAGCCGGCTTCAGGGTACGCCAACACCGGCCGTCGTGTAAACCTCCGCCCACCGGAGCTCTTGCCAATCAGCCCCTGCTCTCCCAGACTCCGGCCCGGCGTCAACGCGAAGGATCCACGTGAGCGACACTCCCTCCCGAACGAGTTTGCGTTCTCCCGCCAAGATGATCGCGTTCGTCGGCTTCGCGGCATTCGCCGTGGCGCTGCTCCTTCCCAGTGTCGACACGAAGTTCGCCGAGATGGCCACCTCCGCGGGACGTGGAGTGCAGGGCTATCGGTGCTTCGTCGGCTGTTTCCTCGCGCCTCTGGCGAGTCCGCTCGGTACACCGCTGTGGGTGGCGCTCAGCCTCGGGAACATCGGTGTGCTTCTCTTCCCGTTCGCATGGGGACACGGGCGTGTCGCGGCGAAGTTGGCGAAGCTCGCGCGCTGGAGCCTGTCGATCGGCGCGATCGGAGCGGTCGTGCTCCCCCTCGTCGGAAAGTCCTTGGGCATCCTCGAACTGCACTGGGGTGCCCACGTTTGGACGGCTGCACTCTGGATCTTGACCGTCGCTTCATGGTTTCCACGGCGTCGCGATGCTTCGTGACCGTGACGGAGTTCTCAGGGTCGCGGCCATTCGTTCGCCGAGGCGACCGTCGTGAGTCGAGTCGGGACGAACACCCCGTGCCGGCTTGAAACCCATCGGGGGCGCGTCTAGTCTGGTGACCTGGGCTCGAGAACCTCGACGAGAACCATCGGTCGCGACGCCTTCGAGGCATCGCGGATGAACCGACGAGATCATCGCGGGGTTGCTCCACGTCGTCGACGCCGGCGGCGAGATCCGGGAATGGGCACGGGCGCGTTTCCTCGCCCTCTGTCGGCTGGGCATTTCCAAGAACGAGTTCGTCCCGAGCCGCACGCATCGCGTGTCGCGGTGCCCGGCTGCTGTGTTCTCCAAAGGTTCGCACTTCGATCAACGGTTCGATCTACGATCGCGACCGATACCGCGAGAGGGGAAGTGCATGCAATGGACTCATCGGTTCGTACGACTTCCGTCGTTGCGATGTCCCAGCTTCGGGTTCGCCGTGGGAGTGATCACTGCGCTCGCCCTGGGGCCCGTCGCACACGCGCAGGTCAGCGCGCTCGATCCGGCACTGGGTGCCGGACGTCGTCCGGTCATCGTCGGACCCCCGGTCGACCGAGAGGCGATCGACAGCAACGCGAGTCTTCCCGACTCGATCGACCCACCGACCTACGGGTCCTTCCCGGCCGGCGGCCCCTCTTGTCCGACGTCGCAGTTCCCTCCGCCGGATCCCGATGAGGATGACACCGTCTTCGTCGCCGACTGCGGGAGCGGGCTGGACACCGGCTGCACCTTCCGCAGCGGCGGACCGCTGGTCATCCAGATCCCGATCGATCGCTACATCGGGGAGACCAACGGAGACGGGACCCTCGCCTTTCCCGCGACACTCCACTCGAAGAACATGGTCTCGCTCTACGCCAAGATCCGGCTCCCCGCCTTCGACGTCGACTACTCGGGTGGGAACCCGGACTGCGCTCCGGAGCGCGACCGAATCTCGTTCAACGGCCACGATCTCGGCTTCCTGACCGGCGCCGACAACATCTGGAAGCTCAACGAGTTCACGGTGCCGATCTGGTGGGTCAAGTTCCCGTCCGCGCCGGGAGCCTCGGGCTCCAAGCCCGCGCCGGCGATGAACGAGATCCGCATCGACATCGACACCGCCAACAGCGACGAGTGCTGGTGCACCGCGATCGACTGGGTCTCGGTCAAGATCGATGCGCAGGCGCCGATCATGCTCGTCCACGGGGTGAACGCCGATTCGAGCAGCTGGGACGACGTCGCCGACTTCCTCGACGGCGAGATGATCATCCACTCCAACAACCTGGCGCCGATCGACAACCCGCCCGCGGGTCGGATCATCTCCAACGGGGCGATCCTCTCCGGCAAGGTCCCGAACATCGCGAAGTCCGTCGGGGCGAAGAAGGCTCACATCGTCTGCCACTCGAAGGGCGGCCTCGACACCCGAGCCTACCTGAGCTTCTTCTACGACAAGGATGCGTGTGAAGTGCTCTCGCAGCACACGCTCAGCACGCCGCATCACGGATCGATCCTGGCGACGATCTCGGTGGCGAGGCTCACCTACAACGATCCGACGTCCGACGACGAGCGTATCCTGAAGTACATGCGCCAGGATGGTCTGGCGAGCTTCCTCGGCCAGGCGCCCGAGCAGCCGGCGTTGGGCAATCTGAGCATTGCCTACATGGAGGGGACGTTCAATCGCATCACCAGCCTCCCCGGCGGCATCCGGCGCTACTCCTTCGCGGCCGATGCGGATGTCGATGGCAACCTGCTCATCTCCAACGCCGAGGCGGCGGGGATCCTCCCCGGCGCCCTCAACTTCACGCTGAACTCGGGCTCACTCCTCTACCACCTCCTCTGCTGCGTGGAGGACATCACCGTCACCCGAATGACCAACTTCTTCGGGCTGAACGAGTGGCACGTGATCGCGCCGGTCTGGTCCGGGGTGATCCACCTCAACGACCTGGCGGTCACCGTTCAGAGCGCGCAGTACCCCGGTTTCTCGTTCCAGGGCACCTACGATCTGAACCACGGCACGATCAAGTCGAGCGGTCCGATGCAGGCGATCTTGAACAAGATCAAGGCGGACTACCCGGTGAAGCGAATCCCGGACTAGGCGAGGAGAGAGAAACATGCGCAGCATCCCAAGCGCGGCTTGCGCCGCAGCCCTGGCGCTCTCGTTCCTCGTGAACGGAGCCCGGGCCGAAGAGACCCAGCAGAACCACCGCGGCAGCGCGATCCAGTCCGACAGCCTCGAGCTGGACGCGGGTACCCTGTCCGGAACGATGTCGGTCGTGATCGATGACACCGTTTCCGAAGCGCTGATCATGGTCACCAGCAGCTCGAAGACGCTGACGGTGTCCGTCACCGATCCGAGCAGCAACGAGACGTTCGTCGGCGGCACCGGACCCGGGGTCATCGGAAGCCTGACCTATCCCGACACGGCGGACATCGATCCGCTGATCGAGGGCAAGGACTACGTCTTCAAACTCGAGTCCCCGGCGCCCGGGACCTGGACGGTGAACGTGACCGAGACGGTGACGCTCACCGGGCCCCTCCCCGTCGTCACCAACGTCTGGTTGGGGAGCCCCATCCAAGCGTTCATGGTCGGTGGTGAAGAGGACTACCCCGTCGGCTCCGAGATCCGGCTCGGCGTCTTCGTCATGGACGACACGCAGTCGCTCTCCGGCTACACGGCGAGCGGGATCACGTTCCGGTCGATGGATGCCACGTTCACACCGGTCGCGTTCAGCCCGGTCGACGACGGGGTCGCCCCCGACTTCGTGGTCGACGGGCTTGCCACCGACGCGGTGGTCATCGGCGAGGCGGGCGTCTACGACGCACGCGTGACGATCGAGGGCATGACCACCGGCGGCCAGCCCTACCGGCGCGACGTCTTCACGCAGTTCCGCGTGATCGCGCCGACGGCGACCCTGGTCGACGGCACGGTCACCGACACGTCGACCGACGTCGACGGCGACTCGTTGATCGAGTCCATCACGATCTCCAACGACGTCGGCGCGACCGAGGCGGGCGACTACATCGTCCAGGTCACGCTTCGCACCGGCGGCGGCACCGAGGTCTCGAGGGCGACGATGGTCGCTCTCCCGGTCGGGACCTCGACGGTCGGCGTCGACTTCGATGTCGATGCGTTGAAGGAGCTCGGTGAGGACGGGCCGTACTCGATCACCAAGATCGTCCTCCAACGCGCCTACCTCGAGGACGAGCAGGTCCAGGACGTGCTCCTCGATGTCGGCACCACCGCCGCATACCTGCTCGCGAGTCTCGAGCGTGACCCGATCGTGGTCGCCGACTTCATCGAGACTCCGAACGACTGCGATGGCGATGGAGACTTCGACTCGCTCGCACTCGACGTGGTGATCGACGTGCTGACCGCCGGAACCTACCAGTACTCCATGAGTCTGACCGATGGTGATGGCAACGAGATCGACTTCCTGTCGGGCGTGACCTTCTTCGCGGTCGGCCCGAACACGCTCAGCTTCGACTTCGACGCCTACCTGATCACCGCGCGCGGCGGCGACGGTCCCTACTCGCTCTCGAGCGCGCTGATCTTCAGCGCGGTCGACGTGCTCGTGGCCGGGACGCTCGGCAGCACCGCGCCCTACACCGAGGACCAGTTCCAGCCGGTGCCGACCACCTTCCCGTTGGTCGAGGACTTCGAGCTGTTGGCTCCGGGGCCGATCGCGACCCAGGGGTGGGGCATCACTGCCGGGACCGATCCGGCGTCGGCGATCGTCGGCGGCACCGCGCCGCTCTCCGGAACGCAAGCCCTCGAGCTCGTGCGGGACGCGGCGCTCGGCGACGCGATGACCTGGGGCGCCTTCTCGCCGTTGGTCCCGGCCGATGATGTCGAGCAGGTCGTCGACGTCGCGCTGCGCATCGCCGGCATGGGCGGGCCGACCTACGATGTGATCGTCCAGAGCCCGACCGACGGCTTCGCCGTCGCCTGGGTCCGATTCGCCAACGATGGTGACGTGCTGGTCTACCAACCGTGGGCGGGGAGCTTCGCGCACGTCTCGACCGGCTACGACTGGCTGGCCAACGTCGGTGCCGGGAACTACCTGTCGCTGCAGATCCTGGTCAGCGAGCTGGAGATCGCCGCCAGCCGGGTGACGATCTCGATCGAGGGGACCAAGATCTTCAACGGTCCGACCCTGGGCAGCACGTTCGTCGAGCAGGTGGTCTTCGCCACCGACAACACCGGGCCGGACACTGGCCTGATCGTCGACGATCTCTCCGTGACCAATCGGTTCATGCGTGTCGACTGCAACTTCAACGGTCAACCCGACGCCTGCGACATCGGCTCCGGATCGAGCACCGACTGCGACGCCAACGGGATTCCCGACGAGTGTGATCTCGCCGCCGGGGCACCGGACTGCAACGCGAACGGGCTCCCGGACAGTTGCGACTTCGCCAGCGGGCAGAGTCTCGACTGCAACGCCAACGGGATTCCGGACGAGTGCGACATCGCCAGCGGGCTCGAGGTCGACTGCAACGGGAACGGCGTTCCGGACGATTGCGATCTGGCGAACGGGACGAGCCTCGACTGCAACGCCAACGGCGTTCCGGACGAGTGCGACGTCGCGGCCGGGACGAGTCTCGACTGCAACGCCAACGGGCTGCCGGACGAGTGCGACATCTCGAGTGGCGCGAGTCTCGACTGCAACGGCAACAACGTGCCGGATGAGTGCGACGTCGCCGCGGGAACGAGCCTCGACTGCAACGGGAATGGTCTCCCGGACGAGTGCGATCTGAGCTCCGGAGCCTCGATCGACCTCAACGGTGACACGGTTCCCGACGAGTGCCAGGACTTCGTCCGCGGCGACGCGAACGAGTCCGGGACCGTCGATCTCTCGGACGCGCTCACCATTCTCGACTATCTCGTCGGCGGATCGACGTCGAGCTGTCTCGACGCCTACGACACCGACGACGATGGCCAGGTGAACATCGTCGACCCGATCTACCTGCTGTCGTTCCTGTTCCAGATGGGTTCCGCGCCGCCGGCACCGTTCGGTGGTTGTGGCCCCGACATGACCCTGACCGATGGGTTGGGGTGCGGAGGCGACTTCGGCGCCTGCCCGTAGTCCGGGCTGGCAGCGACTCGCGACCCGATCGACGCGGCGACCGTCCTCCCATGGGGGGGCGGTCGCCGTTTCCCATCGGCCCGTTCAGGTCTGCTCTCCGCCGGAATGCGCTCTTCACCGGACTGCCAGGGTGCCTCGGACTTTCCCTCGCCGTGGATCGGTGCGATCATGGACCGCGGAACGCCGGCGCCACGACGTGTTCCGAAGGCGGGTTCATGATCGAGTTCTTCGAGGTGCTCTTCGACTGGCATCAACTGGTCACCTATGGCAGCGACGTCGTCGCGTACTTCTTCATGGCGACCATCTCGACCCTGCTGTTCCTCCTGCGCCTCGTGTTCGCGATGTTCGCCGGTGGGGACGGCGACTTCGACACCGGGATGGACTCGGGGGTCGACTCCGACGTCTCGTTCACGATCTTCTCGCTGCTGTCGATCTCCGCGTTCTTCATGGGCGCGGGTTGGATGGGCCTCGCCTGTCGGATCGACTTCGATCTCAACGGTCTCCTCGCCGCCTTCATCTCCGCGGGGTTCGGTTTCCTGATGATGGGTCTCGCGTCGGTCCTGACCTTCGCCACGAAGAAGCTCGACTGGCGCAGCGACTACGATGTCAACACGGCGATCGGCCGCACCGGGCGGGTCTACCTCACGATCCCCGAGAAGGGGAAGGGGTTGGGCCAGGTCGAGGTGTCGATCTCCGGCCGGAAGAAGATCGTGCGAGCGGCCAGTAGTGGCCCCGCGATCGACGCGTTCACCGACGTCCGCATCCTCGAGGCGCGAGACGATGAGACCCTGATCGTCGAGCCCCAGGAATGAGTTCACGCGCCCATTCGCACGCGTGAGAACGTCCCCGAGGCCGTGTAGACCGTTGCTTGCGTGAAGGCCGAGCCGGGCTCATCATCGAACCCGGACTGGTCGCCACCGTCCGGACCCGAAGGACCTCAACTTGTCTCTGTTCTACCTCCTGCTCAAGGCCGATGCGGAGTCGGGCCTCTCCAAGGGCTTCGGCGCCGCGACGATCGCCTTGATCGTCGTCCCCGTCCTCCTCGTCCTCTTCTTCCTCACCATTCTCGTTCGCCAGTACCGGCGTTGTCCGTCCAACCGAGTCCTCGTCGTCTTCGGCAAGGTCGGCGGCGAGCGGACGGCGAAGTGTCTGCACGGGGGCGGTGTGTTCATCGTCCCGCTGCTGCAGGACTACGCTTATCTGTCGCTCGAGCCGCTGACGATCGACATCGATCTCGCGAGCGCCCTCTCCAAGAAGAACATCCGCGTGAACGTCCCCTCGACCTTCACGATCGGGATCTCGACCGAGCGCGACATCATGAACAACGCCGCCGAGCGTCTGCTCGGCCTGGGTGAGAAGGACATCGCGGCGCAGGCGCGCGACATCATTCTCGGTCAGATGCGCCTGGTGATCGCGACGTTGAGCATCGAGGAGATCAACCAGGACCGGGAGAAGTTCCTCGACCTCGTCAACAAGAACGTGAACTTCGAGCTCAACAAGATCGGGCTCGAGGTCATCAACGTGAACATCCGCGACATCCTCGACGACTCCGGGTACCTGGAGGCGCTCGGTCGGAAGGCCGCGGCGGAGGCGGTCAACCAGGCGAAGATCGAGGTCGCCGAGGCGGTTCGAGCCGGCGACATCGGAACCGCGACCGCGGACCGCGACAAGGAGGTCCAGGTCTCCGAGCTGCACGCTGCCTCGGTCATGGGTCAGAAGCAGGCGGAGCGCGATCAACGCATCAAGGTCTCCCAACTCGAGGCGGAGGGAATCGCCGGCGAGTCGAGCGCGCACCGCGAGCAGGAGGTCGCCGTCGCCCAGCAGGCTGCGCAGGCGGTCCAGGGGAAGAAGCTCGCAGAGATGGAGCAGCGGATCCGCGTCGCGCAGCTCGAGGCACAGGCGACGGAGGGCGAGAACGACTCGAAGGCGAACATCGCTCATTACAACGCGACGCTCGAGGAGCGTCAGGCCGACGCGAAGCGACGCGGGGACGTGGCGATGGCGAACGCCGAGCGCGACGTGCTCATCGCCGAGCGCGAACGCGAGCAGGCGCGGCTCGAGAAGGAGCAGATAGTCCTCCAGAACATCGAGCGGCAGAAGGTCGAGATCGAGGCCGAGGCCGACGCCGAACGGATCCGCCGGATCGCCCGCGGCGAGGCCGACGGAATCCTCGCGAGGTATCAGGCGGAGGCACAGGGGATCCAGCAGGTGCTCGAGGCGAAGTCGCAGGGCTACGAGCGTCTGTTACAGATCTGTGGCGACCGGAAGGATCTCGCGCCGGCGTTGCTGATCGTCGAGAAGCTGCCCGAGCTCGTCGCCGAACAGGTCAAGGCGATCCAGAACCTGAAGATCGACAAGATCACCGTCTGGGACTCGGGGCAGGGCAACGGTGCGAGCAACGGCACCGGGTCCACCGCGGGTTTCCTTCGCGGGTTGATCAGTTCGCTGCCACCGATGCACGAGTTGGCGCAGCAGGCGGGGATCGACCTGCCGTCGGTGCTCGGACGGGTGAACGAGGAGGATGTCGTTCGCGAGGACGCTCCGACCCGCCCGAAAGCCAAGACCGACTGATCGTATGACCCTGGCCGACTCCACAGCGCGGTTCGAGGCGCTGTTCGAGCGCGTGACGCCCCTGATCGGCGTGGAAACACCGCTCGATCAGGTCGGCTTCGCTCTGAAGTTCGCGGTGCGTCAGCTGCGTCCTCCCGCGGTGGGAGTCCAGCACATCACGTGCAGCGATGAGACCGAACGCGAGTGCGTGGAGACCTTGCAGCGTTGCCTCGTGCACGATGTCTCTCCGCGGCTCAAGTTCGGCAATCACTCGGCGCTGCGCACCGCGAACCTCGCGGGTCGTTACGAATGGGGCAGTCTGCCGGTCGCGGAGAACCACTACGCGATCACGCAGCCCTCCGGGGCGTACAAGCTGCTCGTCGTGAAGATCAACGCCCACGTCGGGGTCACGCGAGGCAACGGCGGTCGGACCTACGGTCGGCTCGATCGCTACGGCCGCGAGTCGATCGTGTGCAGTGGCCTGCACGCGTTCCTCGCCGGCTCGCAGGTGCCGTTCGCGGATGAGCTCCGTGAAGTCTTCCAGGCCGAGGGGTGCGATCGCCTCGCCCTGCTCGATCGCGTCGATCCACGGCACCGGAGCGTCGCGCTCGCCCTGATCTCGGCTCGGCTCCAGGCGCGCTCCGCGGTGCTCGAGGCGCAGGACCATCGACCCGAGACGCCGACGATCTACTGGATCGTCGCGGGGGTCACGCTGAACAAGCCCGACCGGGACAGCGAGATCGTGGTCGGGAGCTACGTCGTCGATCGTCGCGGAGAGGCCACGACCGACCTCTACCGTGGCCTCGGCGATGATCCGTCCCACTACGAGTTCTCCGAGGCGCATCATCGTCTCGAGATCCGGGACGATCAGCTGCCGACGGTCCGAGAGGCGCGCGACCATCGACGTATCGTGGACCAGGAGTGGAAGCGTCGTGGCGAGCTGCGCCTCAGTCGCGACACGCGAGTCCAGAAAGTTCTGCGCAACGCGCGCGAGCACTCCAACGATGCCGGCGCCCGCAAAGCGATCATCGCCACGGTGATCCCTCTTCTCGCCGACCTCTCCCCGGTCTCGGCCGCTCTCCTCTTCTTCGGCCAGGGCATCGGCGGGATCTACCACGCCTACCGCGCCCATCGTCTCTGCCGCGATGTGGAGCGATCGGACGACGCGCGACAGATGCTCGAGGACCTCGAAGAGCGTCTCGGGACTCTTCCCCCCGAAGAGACGAAGAAGATCCTCGAAGTCCTCCTCGCCGCGTACGGGTGATCGTGGAACTCGGTCACGGGATCGAACCGTATCGGGCGTCCACTCACCAGAAGTCGGTCGAGAGCCCATCCCGGACCATCGACGGACTTCGAAGCGGGGGGAGCGCAAGGACGACGGGGAGCGTGGAGCATGCGTTGGACTTCGATGGTGTGGATCGGTTGCTTGGCACTCGGGGGTTGCAACAGCGGGGGAAGCGCTCCTCCGGCGCTCCCCGAAACCGCAGCCGTGAGTGGGCCGAGCTCGAGCCTGACCGTGATGCCGATCCGAGTTCTGGACACCGGGATCTTCGATGAAGACGTGCATCCCGCTCCCGGCGACTACCGGTTCGCGCAGCAGGACACGTGGGACTACTTCTGGACCACCTTCATCGACGACGCACCGCCGATCGTCGACTTCTCGCAGGAGATGGTGATCGGCCTCGTCCGGTTCGCGCCCGGTGAAGGCTCTTCCGTGACGACGACGGAGATCACGTTCGACTCCAGCACGCACGAGATCCTCGTCGACTACGTCTACTACGATCAGTGCGATTGGTCCGGCCCCGTGACCTACCCCTACGACTTCGTCACCGTGCCCATCACCCTCGGTACCTTGGCCACGCGTGAGACGATCGACGGTTGCATGATCGCCGTCCTCGAGGACTTCCCACATTGAGAGTGCGTGACGCTACTTCTTCGGGCGCTCCGGGGGAGGCGGGGTCTCGTAGCGGAAGTGATGGAGCGTCGTCGTGTCGGTGCTGGAGATCGGGCCCGCGGGGATCCGGTCGGTCCACTCCGTCAGCGATCGGGGCTCATCGACGTCGGGCCGAGTGCCGGGATGGAGCTCCACGATGCGACGACGCAGCTCGGGGAGAGAGCCCTCGTCCCGGGTGAGGGTCTCGATCCACGGGAGTTCCTCGGCGGATGTGATCACGATCCAGTTCACCGCTCCGCCGTTCTCATCGCCGGTCAAACCGAACGGCGTTCCCGTGCGATCGAGTCCGGGAAGTTCGTGAGAGACTCCCGGGGCGAGCGGGTTCTTCGTCTGGAGGTAGGCCTGGGGGAAAACCCGTCTGAGGCGGTGCGTGATCGGGTGCTCGTCGAGGATGTAGACGTGCACGGCGCGTGTCGCGTTCGCGTGCACCTCGACGCGGTTGCGGCCCGGCAACAGCTCGTCGTAGGCGAACGGAACGACGAGGTCCTCGGAGTCGGACCGCCCCGGCGACTCCACCCGAACCGTGCGCAGCTCGATCTGGTAATCGTTAGAGGCGACGGCGGTCGGGATGAACTGCACCGCAGTGATCGCGGCAGAGGCCACGGCGATCAGACCCGCCCCGATCCAACCTCGTCCGATCCCGCGACGCGGTGTCGACGCGGGCGGCTCTTCGCCGGTGCTCCACGTCAGTTTGGCGAGCCCTTGCTCGATCTCCGACTCGGAGGGCGGCGCGACCGGCTTGGAGCGTCGCTGGATCTCCGACGTCGGCTTGCGGAGGAACTCGCTCTTCGGGCGCTCGGGTCTCGGGGCGGTGGCCTCGAGCTCGTCCATCACCTCGTGGGTGATCTCGTTGATCAGCGCTTCGATGTCGAGCGGACCATCGTCCTTGGCGTTCTTCGGCACCTTGAGTTCCAGCCTGTGCGAGTGGGGCTTCGGATGGGGAATCTGACTCATCGTTCGGCATCCCGAGACGAATTGTTGTGCCTCGATTTCTCGCCCCTCGGAAGACCCACTGCGGCCACAGCACGTCCGACGTGTCTCGTCCATGTGATCGGAACACCGCGGGGCACGGGCAGCCAGGCTCGTGCGGTGTCACGCCCGCGCAGGTCACCCTGACGCGGAACGAGCGCGCGATCGGGGCGTCCGACGGACGCGGTGACGGAGGTCGTTCGCGGCGGGGAAACCCTCAGGGCTCATACTTCGAGTTTCGACGGGTGTGCTGGGCGCAGGAAGCTCGGGCTCTCGCCCGGAATGAGTTCTTCAACGGACTGTCAGGGGCTCCACTCCTCGAGCAGCTCTCGCCAAGCGCGCCTCTCGGCCTCGGGTTCGAACGTCGCGCTCCGCCGCGACACCCATTCCCGCAACTGCTCCCAGAACGAACGGTTCTCCTCGCAGCGACCGAGCAGCTCCGCGAGAGCGCGATCGTCTCCGATCGGGAAGGTCGCGGGGTAGTCCTCGCCGAGCAGGCCGAGGCTGCCCTCGATCCGGCTGGAGACGACGGGGGTCCCGACGACGATCGCCTCCGAGACGACGTTCGCGCCACCCTCCATGAGCGATGTCAGCGAGAGGAGGTGCGAGCCACCGATGGCCTGGAGGATCGCGTCGTGGTCTCGCGCGCCGAAGTAGCGATAGCGCTGCTCCTCGTTCGTGGCGAGCGCCGCGCGCTCGGCGAGGTCGTGGTCGATCGGGACGCCATAGTGGTGAACTTCGATCGTCGAGGAAGAGTGGAGGTGAGCGAGTGCCTCGAGCGTGCGCAGCGGGTCCTTCACGTCGCGAAGATTGCTGACGACGATGACCCGGAACCGATCGCGCGGCCGCTCCGGGAGCGTCGACGGACGCGCACAGGACTGGGGAATCCATCGGGCCTTGAACCGGAGCGCGGGCGAAAGAGATCGCGCGGCGAGCGGATGGAGCGTGATGAGTCGGTCGGCCCGATCGAGCACCTCCCGCGCCACGACCTCGGCTCGCACGTCGCGGTACAAGTCGGTTCCGGAGAGCAGCACGAACAGCGGTCGGTCCGGGGTGTTCTCCTTGAAGCGCATCGCCGGCACGGCGCTCTTGAGCGCGTGGATCGCAACCAGCAGCTCGGTCTTCGGGGACACTTCGTCGTCGCTTCGTCGAACCTCGACATGGTGGCCGAGATCGGCCAACTGATCGCGCCATCGGAGCGCTGTTCGACCGTTTCCAGTGGGCTCTTCCAAGGATGGTGTGGCGATCGTGATCCGCATTCGCGCAACAACCTCGCGTCGAGGGGAAGCCATCGGTTACAAACCATCGGCGGATTCGGGGATCCGCAGCGTACGCGGAGACGAGGGGCTTCTCCAGCGTAGTTGGGGCGCAGTCGACGCGACCCTCACCGGCAGGACTGCCGAGTGTGACGGGAAGGGGATCTCGTGGAATCGAGAGTGGCCACCGCGATTGCGGCCATCGATCGTTTCTCCGCGAAGTTCGGCGCACCTTCCTCTCTCGTTCGCGCTCCCGGCCGGGTCAATCTGATCGGCGAGCACACCGACTACAACCGTGGCTTCGTGTTGCCCATGGCCCTCGATCGTGCCGTGTGGATCGCGATGCGGCCTCGACCCGACGACACGGTTCGCCTCGTGTCGCAGTCCTTCGACGAGGAACGCGAGTTCCGTCTCTCCGACTACGAGCCCGAGGGGCTCGGGTGGATCGAGCTCGCGAAAGGCGTCGCCGATCGACTCCAGCAGCGGGGCACGACGCTGCGCGGTTTCGACGGCGTCGTCGGTGGCGACGTTCCGATCGGCGCGGGACTCTCGTCCTCGGCCGCGTTCGGCATCGCGATCGCTCGCGCCTTCGCAGCCACCAGTGGGTTCGACTGGGATCCCGTCGCGATGGCCGAGGTGGTGCAGCGCGCGGAGGGAGAGTGGCTCGGCGTCCGTTGCGGCATCATGGATCCCCTCGTCTCGGCCGCCGCGGTTGCGGACTGCGCGCTGTTGATCGACTGTCGGGCGCTCCAGATCTCGGTCGCGCCGCTCCCCGCGGGGGCCGAGATCGTGGTCCTCGACACCGGTTCGCGGCGGACGCTCGCGGACTCCCTGTACAACGAGCGTCGGTCCCATTGTGAGAGCGCCGCGCACGCGCTGGGCGCGGAGTCGTTGCGCGACGTCAATCTTCGTGACCTCGAGGCGGCGGCGAGTCGCGGAACGATCGACGAACGAACGCTGCGTCGCGCGCGTCACGTGGTGACCGAGAACGAGCGAACGTTGCTCGCAGTCGAGGCGATGGCGTGCGGCGACCTGGTCGGCTGGGGCGCGCTGATCGACGCGAGCCACCGGAGCCTTCGCGATGACTTCGAGTGCTCGAGCGATGCGCTCGACATCATGGTCGATGTCGCTCGACGACACGACGCCTGCTTCGGGGCGCGTCTGACCGGAGCCGGGTTCGCCGGCTGCGCGCTCGCCCTCGTCGACTCGACGCGGACCGAGGAGTTCATCACCTCGACGATGCGCCTCTACGAAGAGGAGGCGGGACACGTGCCCCAATGTCACGCGTCCCGCGGGACCGCGGGCGCGATGGAGCTGGATCTCGATTTCGTGTCCGAGCGACCGTCGTGATGGCCGGTATGATTCCGTTCTTCGTTCTCCTCCAGACAGGCGTCCCATGTCCGGTGACCAGACCCGAGTCCTCCTCCAACAGTGGCACGGCGGCGACCGCGAGGCGCTCGGCGAACTGATCGATCGCAACATCGGTTGGATCCGGGGCCGCGTCGCGAAGCGGATGGGCGCGCTGCTCGAGGCGAGGGGTAGCGCGACGGACTACGTCCAGGACGCGATGGTCGAAGTGCTCCGGTACGGCCCCAAGTTCGTCATGTCGGACGAGGCGCAGTTCCGGGCGTTGATGGCGAAGATCATCGAGAACGTCCTGAGAGGTCGTCACGACTGGTTCACCGCGCAGCGGCGGGCTTCCGATCGCGAGAACGCGTTGCCCACCGGAACGGTCGTCGACATCGATCCCGCCGGCCGCGTCGTGAGTCGTCCGAGCCAGGTCGTGGCCCAACAGGAGGCGCTGGAGCTCGCGCGGCTCGGTGTCAGCCTCCTCGACGAGGAGGACCGCGAGATCATCGTGCTGCGCCAGTGGGACGATCTGCAATTCTCCGAGATCGCGGAGAAGCTCGGCATCAAGGAGGATACGGCGAGAATGCGCTTTCAGCGCGCGTTGCCGAAGCTCGCGGCCAAGGTCTCGCTGTTGCGCTCGGGGGACATCGCGAAACTTCTCGAGCACTGACGGCCCGGTCGTCGAGCCGGACCTTGCGCAGGGGCCCGGACTCCCGAGAATGTCGGAGTACGCTCCGGGCCGATCGCCGAGAGATCCGCCGGAGATGTGTCGCGCCCATCCGGGGGTCTCGGATTCCTCCGACGGTTCGGTCCATGCCCTCTTTCCGGTGGAGTTCGTTTTGAAGAAGACGTTGGGTGGGGCTCTCCCGATCGCGGTGTGCTGTTTCCTCGTGCATCACTGGTGGCTCGGAGCGGGCGAGATCGACCCGCCCCCGGGACCGATCACGGCGACCGGACGATTCGGGCCTCGGATCGAAGTGAACCAGCTTCCCGGCGACGGCATCGCCACGCACATCATCACGGCGCCCGGCTCGTACTACCTCTCGGGGAACATCGCGGGCGAGAGCGGGAAGAGCGGTATCGACATCCGCTCGGGCAACGTGACGCTCGACCTGAACGGCTTCGCGTTGATCGGAGTCGCCGGCTCCGGCTCGGGCATCGTCGGTTCACTGGCGACCACCGAGGCCATCGTGATCCGCAACGGAACGATCGACTCCTGGGGTGATCGAGGCATCTCGCTCGGCGGGACGAACATCCGTCGCGTCGACTCGGTCATGGTGCGCAACAACGGCAACTACGGGATCCAGATCCAAGGCGGCTTCGGCCACCTGATCCGCAACTGCACCGTGATCGGCAACGGTCAATCGGTCGTCTCCGGCGGGATCTTCTCATCCGAGAACTCGCTGTTGATCGACTGCACCGCCCGCGAGAACGTCGGCATCGGGATCACCGCGGGATTCTGTAACATCACGAATTGCAACTCGTTCGCGAACACCGTCTCCGACATCGACGGGGTCAGCAGCCTGGTGCGGAGTTGTGCGTTCGGTGTCGGTGGGAATCTCACGGGCGCGAGCCTGATCGACAATCTCTAGCAGTCCGTTGAAAAACTCATTCCGGCCGAGAGTCCGAGCTTCCTGCGCCC
>JAGQRC010000795.1 GCA_020425835.1 Planctomycetota bacterium
CATCGAATCGGTCGCCGAGGAGCCCCCAGAACTGCTCCGGATATCCCGGACGGTAACGGTCGTAGTCGTCGGCGAAGGCGCCGAAACCGAGTCCCGAGTGCTCCGGTGGCATCCTCGCCCCCTTTCGCGACGTCTCACTTCCCGAGATGCTGGAGACGCTCGGCCTTGGTCACCGTCGACGGATCGACCTGTACCCCGGCACGAGCGAGAAACGGATCGAGCAACGCCCGCGCACGCCGAGGATCCTCGCTCTCGAGCTCGATCTCGTGGTGGATCCCACCCGGGCCGAAGTCCGTGCGGTCCACTTCGGCGACCAGATCGTCCGCGAGGCGATAGGCGCGACGTCGGTTGTCGGTCCTCCCCCACTGCTCGAAGCGATCGACCTCGCCGAACTCGCTCTCGAGTCCGACCAGCAGCGGCGAGAGGGAGGGTGCGAGCCTTGTGACGCCGTCGGCGCACCGCTTCGCCACTGCCAGCGGAAGATCGTCCTCGTCCTCGGTCGCGCGGAAGAACCCTGCACCATCGCGCTGCGCCGACCGTTTGATGGTGATGCGGGCTCCGTCACCCTCGAGCCGGATCCGCAGCATCACCCCTTGCTCTCGAAGTCGGCCGTCGGGGTGATCCCAGTAGGTGTTGAGCTGCTCCATCTCGGAGAGGAAATCCGGCAGAACGCGGCACAGTGCGTCGTAGTCGGCTTCCGACCGAAGGGTCAGCTTGAGTTCGCTCTCGCTCGCGGACACGCCGCTCCTCTCAACTCTCGCCCGATCCGTCGTCGTCGCCCGTCCCGGAGCCGCCGAAGATCTCCAACCAGTGGTCGATCTCGTGACCCGATGGGGCGCTCGGTTTCTCCTCGGGTTCCTCCGGCGCCAGCCTCTCCGTGGCGCGTTGTCGGCGCGTGCGACCTCGACGAAGCTCGCCGACGAACTCCTCGACAGTGTGCCAGATGACGCGAAGTCCGCGGAGCCGAGATCCGATGTCTTGACGATCGGACGTGACGACGTGGACTTCCGTGCGCCCTTCGTGTCGCTGGACCTCGGAGAGAACCAGACGATCCGCGTCGGTCCGGTCACCGGCGCGCAGGATCCGCAGACCCTTGGTCGAACGATCCCGTGAGTCGGGGCCCTCGACGCCGTCGTAGACGACTACCACGGAGTGCCCGCGTCCCTGCGCGCGCCGGAAGCGAGCGAGGTCCCCTTCGAGCGCTCGACTCGCCGCCTCCCAACTCCCACGGTGGAGCATGCGGGAGTACTCCGGGTCGCGCCGGATCAGGTTGTTGCCGTCGACGATCCAGATCGCCTTGTCCAAGAGTGAACCTCCCCGCGACCGCGCCCCCGAACCTGCACGTCTGCTACACTTGGAGCCCCACCGCGCGATCCCGCCGGCGGGCCCCGTGCTGGGAGGCGCAGCGACCACGGAGCGGCGAGGAGCGGCCATGTCCAACGACCGAGTGTTCGAGATCAAGTGTGGCTGCTGTGGCGCCACCATACACGTCGACCCGCGAACTCGCAGCGTCTACTTCACCGAGAAGCCTGGTGAGAAGTCCTCCTTCGAGCAACGGGTCGAGAAGGCGAAAGAGGGTGTCGCGCGGAAGTCGCAGGAAGCGTTCGAGGAGAACCTGCAGAAGTCGACCGACAAGGACGCCCTCGAGAAGCTGTTCCGCGAGGCGAAGAAGAAGGCGGAAGCGGATCCGAACGAGCGTCCGCCGAGCATCTGGGACTACGAGTAAGCCGTACGGGAGATCCGAAGAACGAGGTTCGACGGGTCGAGTCGAGTGGATCCGTTCGTGGAGTAGGTCTTGTCCGAAGAAGAAGAACTGGACCGGGAGCGCCTCATCGCTCGATTCGCCGGTGGCGATGATCGAGCGTTCGAGGAGTTGATCTCCCTCGAGTCCCCGTGGCTGTTGAAGCGTATCTCCGGCCGCATTCCCGCTTGGCTGAAACGACGGTTCGCGCCCGAAGACGTCCTACAGTCGACGGTGACCGACCTCCTTGCCCTACGCCCGTCGTTCGAGAATCTCGGGATGAAAGCGTTGCGCGGTCTACTCGCCGTCATCGCCGATCGAACGCTCGCGAGTCGCATCGCTCGTGAACATGCTCAGAAGCGAGACGCTCGGCGAGACCGCGCCATGCCGGAGTCGACGGGCGGGGCGGCGACGCTGCGCGCGACCAGTGAGACCCCGTCCAGAATACTCTCGCAGAAGGAGAGCGAGATCGTGCTCCTCGACTGCCTGGCACAGCTCTCGTCGGACGACCGACTGGTGATCCTCTGGATCGACTACGAGGGCCTCGACTGCGCGAGCGTCGCCGAGATCTTGGAGACGACGGAGGGGGCGGTCCGGCAGCGACACTCGCGCGCGATCGCCCGGCTCCGCGATGTGGCCCAACGACACGGAAAGTCGT
>JAGQRC010000796.1 GCA_020425835.1 Planctomycetota bacterium
CCCGGTCCGCCGGGTCCCACTCCACCCGCAGGCATGCCGAAGACCATCTGGCCCGAGGAGTCGCTCGGGAGCGACCCGGACGGGAACTTCTTCAGCTGGGGAAGCGAGGCGATGAGGTAGGTGTTGCGGAACTGCCGCCGGAAGCTCGCGTAGCAACCCGAACCGACGTTCCGGACGATGTGCACATCGTTCGGCACCGGCTCCGACACTCGCGTCGTCCCCGCCGTCTCGGCGAGCCAGACACTGTCTCCCTCGCCGAGCACCGGTCGGTCGAAGCGCAGCACCGGGAAGATCTCTCGGTTCGCCTCGTGCCGGAGCACGAAATCCGGGTCGGATTGCAGCACCCCCGTTCTCTGGAGCGCTCCCGGGACCATGCCCTTCTCGAAGACGTAGTCTCCCACGAAACCTCGGAAGGCGTTCGAGGCGACGATGTCCCCGATGAAGTACTTCCCCTCGGCGATCCGTCGGTAGTAGATCCACTCGTGGTCGGGCGGAGGGAGCTGTGTCGGGTCGGAAGGATCGGGTCGGAAGTTCACCGCGGCGAGCGGTTGGTAGAGTTGGATCACCCCGCTCGGAGGATAGTGCTCGTCCAAGTGGATGGAGTCCGTCGCGATCGACGCCCCGAAGATCCTCGTGATCGCCGTGCCCTGGAACTGGGCCGTCGTGGCTCGCTTCGTGTCCAGCATCTCGCGTCCGAGCCCTCGGAACTCGAACACGCGGAAACCCATCTCCTGCTGGGTCGTGGCGACGATCTGGGCGTACTTGACGTATTCCATGTGACTGAGGGTGTAGGTGATGCTCCCGCCGCCCTGCGCGATGATCTGACCGGAGTAGAGCTGGAGATAGCCGCTGCGCGGGAAGCCCGCAGTAATGGGGTCGATCGTATCGGGACAGAGCATTCGGATCACGGTGGCCCCGGGCTCGACGAATCCGAAGGACCACGCCCGGGCATAGGAGCTCGGCGAGAACTGACCGGTCGGGACGAAGACCCCGCCTCCGGCGTACAGGTAGTCGATCCGCTGAGTGACCGGAAGCGCCTCCTCGAGCCGCGCTCCTCCCGTGCCGACGAGCATCCGGTACTGCGCGTTGGACAGAGCGGCCTGCTGTGCCGGCGTGATGTCGCCGAGATTCTCGGGGTACTCGGTCCGGAGATCCGGATCGGAGGAGAGCACATCGACGGTGTAGCCGAAGAGCGTGACCGGTGTTCCCGGCGGATGGGACTGCCGCGCCGTGCCGCGGCGCCCGCGACCGTGCGGAATGCGCTTACGGTACTCGTCCTTCCGGATGACGAAGGTCTTCCCCTCCTTGCCGATGTACTCGACCACCTCGTTGCCGATGCGGAGCGCCCCTTCGGTCGGAGCGCGCTGCACGAAGTCCTCGTCACGGACGGTCAGGCGGAGACTCCGGGCGTCGAACGTGGAGGCGAGCTCGGTGACTCGGGTGTTGGTGCCGACCGGACGATTGTCGACCAGCAGCATCTGGTCTCCCGGCGCGGTCGAACCCCAGATCGCCGTGATGTGGTACCAGGTGTCGTTCGCGAAGGTCTGAGGAGTCACTTCCCAGCGGATCTCTGCCGGCGCACGTTCGGCGAACGAACGCGAGGGGTCCGAATCGATCGCGTCGTCCATGATCCGGAAGACGAGTGCCGCCCCGGAGGGCGCGACCTCGTGGACGAGCTGGATCCGGTTGCGACCCGGTTGGGCGGGGTCGAGGAGCGTGTCGAAGAGGGTCCGCACCTCGATCTGGGTCGACCAGTTCGGCCGATACCAGAACTCGACCATTCCGGGCTTCGTCACGATGTCCTCGATCTGCGTCGGGTTCGTCGGGTCGACCGTGTTCGCCCCCGCCTCGATCTGCGTCGTCATCGTGTGCGAGGTGCCGGCGATCTCCACGCCCTCGATCTCGTTGCTGAAGTGCTCGACCTCACCGAACGTCACCGGCGGCAGGTTCGGCCGCGCGTTGGCGTTCGCCTCGAGCTGAGTCGCGAGCGCCTTCAGGGAACCCGCCGACTGGTGAGGCGAAACGAGGTCCCAACCGCGAGCGAGCGCGTTGGGCAGCGTGACCATCAGGTTGCCCTCGCGGCCGGGGAGAAAGGTCGAGTTCCGGTTCTCGTCGTGGAGGTTCCGCGTCCCGTTGCCCGGTTGGAACATTTCGAAGGTCGGCCTCGAGAACCATCGGAACGCGAAGTCGTCCTGACTCGAGATCTCGTAGACCAGATCATCGGGGGGCGCGACCTCGACGATCTCTCGGACCCGCTTCGCGGCGAGCTCCAGCCCCGACGGTCCGTTGACGATGCCGGTCGACTCGATCGTGTAGACGTCGCCCGTCGCGTAACAGAACGAGGTCGTCGAGACCCCGAGCGTCGAGTGGTTGGGATTGACGGCGTTGATCAGGAGTGG
>JAGQRC010000797.1 GCA_020425835.1 Planctomycetota bacterium
GTCGTCGGTGTTCAACCGAGCCATGCGCTGCCGGATCGTCTGCTTCGCGACGGCGATCTCCACCGACCGAGCGTGCTCGGCGATGACCTCGTTGTCGGGGAAGCGGCGAGTCCCGGCGACCAGGAGGTCGAGAGCTCGCTCGTGCTGACCGCGATCGTGGAGCTGCTTCGCGGTCTTGAGGAGCGCGTCCTCGCGCCCAGGCCGCAGCAGATCGCGGAGTGGCGAAGCCCCATCACGGCCTCTGTCCCGACGCTTGAATAGGGAAGTAAAAACTCCCACGGCAGCCCCTTTATACTGAACCATTCGGGAACGAGTCGCGCCGGGTCTCGGTGATCCCACGGAGCAACTGAAAGTACGAACGAGAATTGAGTTCGGAGAAGCATACGATGCTCGGTCGAGGCGTCGCAAACCGCCCCGATCGGCCGATGGTCGACGCGTCGTCGTCAGCCGACGCCGTGATTCCAAGTCGCGACGGGATCATTGCTTCCTCGGCTCTACGCCGCCGAGCCGGATCAGATGCAGGCCGGTCTCGACACCGGCGAGGATCAAGTAGCCGTCGGCAATGATCGGACCGCCCGTCGGGCGACTACCCATGGTGTAGGACCATTCCTCTCGGCAGTCGCTCAAGGAGACCACCGTCAGGGTTCCTTCATCGTCGATCAGGTAGGCGGTCCCGTCGCGGATGAGTGGAGCGGCGATGGAGAAGCGACCGCTCGCGTCGAACTCGGCGCGAGGCGCACCGTTCTCGACGGAGCCGACGATCAACTTGCCCAGTTGCGTGATCACGACGTACTCCGCGCCACTGACGGCCGGCGAGACTCGAGACGACTGATCGAGCGGTCGGCACCAGCGCCGATCCCCTCTCTGCGTCTCCAAGCAGACCAGTCGTTCGTCCAGCGTCGCGATCAGCAGCGAGTCCGCGAGCGGAGTCGGGGTCGCCACGATGGGAGCGTCGACGTCGGTCCGCCACAGGAGCTCGCCATCCTCGCATCGCAGGCAGTAGACACGGCCCTGGACGTCGGTGACGACGACCCGGTCGTCCATGATAAGAGGCCGGGTCAGCGCGCCGTTCGTCAGCGATCGATCCCAGAGGAGTTTCCGCTCATCGAGGTCGTAGCAGACGATGTTGCCTCGGGTGGTCACGACGAACACTCGGTTGCTCGAGTCGGCGTCCGACAGTCCCGCGCTGGGGAATCCGAGGCGTGACGGGAGCTTCTCCCGGAAGACCAGGCTGCCGACGGTGGAGACTCGGTAGACGGCGGCGTCGGTGCCGACGAATGCGATGTCCGTGTCCACGATCGTGACGCGACGGAAGACGTCTCCGAGCTCCTGCAGCGGGTACGCCCAGAGCTCCGATTGGTCGGCGAGGGAGTATCCGAAGCAGCGACCGGACCGGGTCCCCACCACCAACACACCGTCTCGAACGATGGGCAGCGCTTCGAGGCTGGAGTCCAAGGAGATCTTCGCCGCCGCCCGACGCTGAAGTCGAATGGTCAGGTCTCCGCCCTCGAGGGGGTCGACACGGTAACGAGCGCCGTCGAAGTCCGGATGGGTGACTTCGATGCTCAGACTCTCGGAGGGATGGGCTTCGACGATGAACGGCGGACCCTCGAGGATGACGCTCTGCACGATGACCGTGGCATCCGAGGGCAGGACCCGCAGCCGAACGGGGACGCGAAGTGCCTTCGCCTCCGGGCTGAACGCATAGTCCTGGAGCAGTCGGCGGCTCGCCTTGTTCGCCGCCTCGTAGTCGTGGTTCGCCTCCGACCGGCGGATGCTCTCCGCGATCCGGGTCGCCTCGCCGAGGTAACGGGAGAGTCGCCGCCGCTCGCGCAGCACCGTCGACTTCGCGGTGTCCGGGAGCCGATTGGCGTCGACTTGCTCGTACAACTCCAGAGCCGACGCGTACTCGCCTCGCTGGGTCTGGCTCGCGGCCTTCGAGAGCAGGGCCTCCGCGCTCAATGGCTCCGTCGTGGTCGGCGGGTCCTCTTCCGGCGTGTTCGTCTCCGGGACCTCGGCGCCCGTGACCGGAACACCGCCGGCGACCCGTTGGACGATCAGCTCGACCTCGCGCTCGGCGGCTTCGGTCGACGAGGCGAAGAGGCTGAGCGCGTAGAGCTTGCGGTGGTGGGCGAGCTCCTGTTGAGCCTCTTCCAGTTGACCCTGGGTGGCGAGTCCGCGCGCGCGGATCTCGGCGTTGGCCCGCGAGGTCCAGGCGAGGAGCTCGAAGACCACGATTCCCGTGACTGTGAGTCCGACCCCCAACGCCACGGCGAGGGAGGCGACCCTTCGTCCTCGGCGTCGCTGAGTCCGGACACCGTCGGTCGGACGTCGGTATTGGCTGGCCAGACCCGGATCGCACAGTTGGAGGCGATCGACCATTCGCTTCAGGCTCA
>JAGQRC010000798.1 GCA_020425835.1 Planctomycetota bacterium
TGGGTCGATTCCTCTATCATTCGCTGCGTCACCCGCGAACGTTCCGATGGGACGTTCGCGGGGGAGAAGGCTCTGAGTGCTTCCCGACGTCGACGACTCCCGAGGCTCGAGTCGAACTCACCCGCGTCGGAGGCTCCGCGATCCTGGATGGGATCACGCAACTGGATGTGACCCAAGCAACTGGATGTGACCCAGGCAACTGGATGTGACCCAGGCAATACAGAGGAGGCACCCGTGTCTTGCCGATGCATCGGGAATCTGTTCACACTGATCTCGGTGGCGCTGTTGTCACTGAGTCTGCCTCGAGAGTCGAGCGCGCAGACCTTCGGCGATGGACCACGCCTCGGACCGCTCTCCGATCGGATGACGCAGGTCGAGATCGAGGGCGGCGCGATGACCCTGGCGGAGATGCGAGCCGCCGGTCTCAAGATCTTCACCAGCCCGTTCAACCAGCACGACGGCATGGGAGATGGGCCCATGAATCCCACGGACCCGACGAGCCCGGGCGGGCGTCCGACGCTCCAGAACAACGGGCGTCTCTTGCGGGTCAACGGACTCGACGCGCAGACCTGTCTCGAGTGTCACGCGGTCGTGAGTACGGCGACCCAACCGCCCAGCCTCGGCATTGGTGGGTCGGGGACGACGGCAACCTCGGCCATGTTCATGGCGAAGAACATCGACGTCGACGACAGCGGAAGCAACGGGTTCGCCTTCTACGACGGTCGCTTCATCGTGCCTCCTGCGCTGTTCGGGACCGGCGGCGTCCAGCTGTTGGCGAAGGAGATGACGGCCGAGCTCCAGGCGCTGAAGCAGCAGGTGATCGCCAACCCCGGCACCGGCGTCGCCCTCGTGACCAAGGGTGTCCACTTCGGGAAGATTCGGTCCGACAGCGCAGGTCGCGTGAACTACGACCACATCGAGGGGATCGACGAGGACCTCGTCGTGCGACCGTTCGGACGGAAGGGCGAGTTCCCGACCGTGCGCCAGTTCGACCAGGGGGCGATGCAGTTCCACTTCGGGATGGAGCCGGTCGAGATCGTGGGGCCGGGAGTCGACAACGACGGCGACGGAGTGAGCGACGAGCTGCTGATCGGGGAGATGTCGGCTCTCGAGATCTTCGTCACGACGCAGGATCGCCCGATCCAGGATCCTCGGAGCCCCGTCGCGGAACTCGGAGCCGCCCTCTTCGAGGACGTCGGCTGTGTCATGTGCCACCGTCCCGAACTCCACACCGACCGCGCGAAGCTTCCCTACAGCTTTCCGCAGATCGATACCGACCCGTTCGCCAACGTCTTCCTCGAGATCGATCTGAGCTCGGCGCCGATGAGCTTCGAGCGGTCGCTGGTGACGGGAAGCGGCGTCCAGGTTCCGCTCTTCTCCGACCTGAAGCGGCACGACATGGGACCGGGCCTGCAGGAGACCTTCCAGGGTGCGACCCTGGAGCGGAACTCGGAGTTCATCACCGCCAAGCTCTGGGGCGTCGCGGACACCGCTCCGTACCTGCACGATGGCCGGGCCCAGACGTTGCGCGAGGCGATCGAACTCCACGGCGGCGAAGCGCAGCCGATCCGGGACGAATTCCTGGCGCTCCTCCCGGATGAGCAGATCGCGATCATCGCGTTCCTCCGAACACTGCGCACTCCCGTGCGGCCGAATCAGGATGTCGCGCCGTTGGTCGGGGCGCGGCCATCGAACCCGCTCGACTGATCCCACGCCGCATCGGCGGGCGATCGTGGCGAGTCGTGAACCGGGGGGACCTCATCGGGTTCCCCCGGTTCGCTTTCGGGAGGTCGTGGCGGCGAAGGGGCCGGATCGACGGGGGGATCTTCCGGGGGAGGCGATGGCACCTCTCCCGGGCGATCGGGACGCTGGGACGCGGAACACCGTGGCATGACTTCCTCCCGTCGGTGAGGTGGCAGAGGCCGCAACGCGGTCCGTCACCAATCGAGGGTGTCGCTGGTCGGATCGAACCCGCGATCCGGGAAGGGCTCCGGAGGGGCGGGCCCGCCCGCGAAGCGGTAGGCGATCAGGTAGATCCCGTCGCTGACATCGATGACGCCGTCGTCGTTCGCATCGCACGAGTCGGGGACGAAGCACGCCTCGGTCACGGTCGAGACGATCCCCTGTCCGTAGCGGAAGACGGCCAGGGCGTCGGCCAGATCGACGAGACCGTCGAGGTTCGCGTCCCCTCGGACGTATCTCGGCGAGACCGGAGGTCCACTCGGGTCCAGGCGAAGGAGGTAGTCGATCAGCCAGGCTCGGCTCTGCAGCTTCGGAAGGACGACCGCGCCGATGTAGTCGTCGAAGTAGGTCGGCGAGAGTGTTTGTCCCCAGCGCGCCTCGTGCATACGCAGGTCGTCCCCGACCTCCGCCGCATAGGTGGCGAGGAGT
>JAGQRC010000799.1 GCA_020425835.1 Planctomycetota bacterium
TCGATTCGCTACAAGGTGAAGAAACTCGGAGTTCGCGACCTCCTCTCCCGAGCTTGAGTCCTGTCGTGGATCGCGAGGTCGGGATGGCCGCCCGAAGACCCACCGTCGTCGTTCCCGTTCGCAACGATCCGAAGGGGATCGCGGCCTGTGTGCAGGCGTTGCACGATCAGTCGCTGGCGGTCGACGTGATCGTCGTCGACGACGGATCGACCGACGGAACGGCGGAGGCGGCTCGCGCCGGAGGAGCTCGGGTGATCCCGTCGGACCCCGCGGGTCGATCTCGGGGGGCGGGCGCCGCGCGCAACGTCGGAGCGCGGCTCGCCGAGGGGCCGATCCTCCTCTTCACCGATGCCGACTGCGTCCCCGATCGAGAGTGGGCGGCGGCCCTGGTCGCGGCATTCGAGCCGGGCGTGGTCGCCGCGAAGGGGATCTACCGCACCGAGCAGCGCTCGAGCACCGCGCGTTTCGTCCAGGCCGAGTACGAGGAGCGATTCGACCGAATGGCGCGCTGCATGGAAGACGAGGGCGCGATCGACTTCCTCGACACCTACTCGCTGGCGGTCGACCGGATGGCGTTCGCGTCGATCGGTGGCTTCGACGAGTCCTTCGCCGGAGCCTCGGTCGAAGACCAGGAGATGTCGTTCCGGCTCGCGTCCACCGGGCGCTTCGTGTTCGTTCCGGAGGCGGTCGTTTCGCATCGTCACGCGGCGACCGTGTCGTCCTACGCACGCAAGAAGTTCCGAATCGGGCGCGGCAAGGCGACGGTCGTTCGGCGCCATCGCGAGCGCCTGGGAAGCGATTCCCACACTCCGAGTTCACTGCGTTGGCAGGTGCCCGCGGTCTGGTTCGCGACGCTGTCGACCATGCTCGCGGCGCTCACTCCGCTACCCCGGGAGATCGCCTGGACCTGGATCGCGCCGTGGTTGCTCAGCGCCCCGTTGATCGGGCGCTGTGCGCGTCGGAGCGCGATGCTCGGGGTCGCCGCTCTCCTCCTGGTTCAGGTGCGCGCCATCGCGCTGGCGTCGGGTTTCTCGCTCGGAGTCGTCCGGCCCTCGGCATCGCTCTCCGCGGAGCCGATCCGCACGGACCTGCTCGCGTCGACCGACAACGAAGAGGGCGACCGGTCGGATCAGGCCGAGGAGGAGTCGGTCCATGCGGGATGACGAGATGGGCTCCGCGCCGCCGGCTCGCTCGCGAACCATCGCTCGGTGGCTCCTGATCGCGTGGGCGGTCCTCGTTCTGGCCACCTACGTCTTCCGACGATCGTGGGATGTCCAGCCCGTCGCACTGGCCCTCGCGGCGCGACTCGCCGACCTCTCGATACCGATCCTTGCGACCGCCGCCTTCCTCCCGATCGGCAGCCGCGTGTTCCGCGCTCTCCGGGGTCAGCCCGATCGACGGACCCCCGATGGGAGCCTGGATCACCTGGTGACCTCGTCGGCGATCGGGATCGCCGCGGCCATCGGGGTCTCGATCGTGCTGGCGGTCATCGGTGAGCTACGGGCGACGGCGATGGTGGGGGCGGCGGCAGGGGCCTCGATCCTGTTCCCTCGGGAGTGGCGCGACGTCGGACCTTCTCTTCGGGCGGTCTCGCGCTCGATGCTACGCTCGGTGAAGCGGGGACCCGGAGCCATCGTCGCGGTGGTCTCGACCTTCGCCCTGGTCGTCGCGTTGACACCCGCGGTCAGCCAGGACGCGCTCCACTACCATCTCGAGGTGGCGCGACGATGGCTCGACGCGGATGGATTCGTCGACGTCCCGGGCATCGTCTACTCCCGCTTTCCGATGAACGTCGAGCTCCTGTTCGCGAGCGGCCTCGAGTTGCGCGGCGAGATCGCGGCGAAGGCGTGGCACTGGTGGCTCGGACTGCTCGCGGTCGGCGCCGTTCGCTTGCATGCCGGGCGCTTCGTCTCCGGCCCATCCGTGTTGTGGGCGCCGGCGTTGTTCATCTCGATCCCTTCCGTGTTCCGAGTCGCGACTTGGGCGTACGTCGAGCTGGGTCTGGTGCTCTACCTCTTGCTCGCCTGGGACGTGGTGGTGGTCGCTCGGCGACGACCCGAGGTGATGCGGACCGCGCTCCTCTCGGGTCTCTTCCTCGGCGTCGCCTGCGGGATCAAGTACACCGCGCTTCCGATCGCCGCGGTTCTGGCCCTCGCCTGGCCAGTGATGATGAGCACTCGACGCGTGGCGACCGCGATCACTTGCGCGGGGAGCGCCCTCGTCACCGGCGGGTTCTGGTACGCGAGGAACGCCCTGGAGCTCGGGAACCCGGTCTACCCGTTTCTCTACACCTGGTTCGGGGGCGCCGGTTGGGATGCCGATCGCGCCGCAGCGTTCGATGCTTCGCTCCGGCAGTGGGGCGACACCAGTTGGAGCTTCCCGTTCA
>JAGQRC010000800.1 GCA_020425835.1 Planctomycetota bacterium
TGCGCTCTTCGGTTCGGCGAACCCGCAGCAAGCTCTCGAATCGGAATCGAAACTTCTTCACCGACCTCCCCTTTCCGCGGTCGCGGCCGGGCTCCGTCGGGGCGCGCTCCTCGGGGCGGTCGGGGTGTAGAGGTCGCGCAACGAGGCGAGCGTATGATCGAGCTCGGATCGCTCGATCGGCGTCTGTCCCAGGAATTCACGCAGACGGGGCATGCGGTCCACCGCGGCATCCGTACGAGGGTCGGCCCCCCGAGCGTAGGCGCCGAGTTGGATGAGATCCTCGACTTCGCCGTAGAGGGCGAGGTCTTCCACCAGCTGCGAGGCGACGCGGGCATGTTCGTCGTCGATGATGTCCTTCATCACTCGACTCACGCTCTGCAGGATGTCGATGGCGGGAAACTCACGCCGGTTGGCCATTCGACGGGAGAGCCAGATGTGTCCGTCGAGGATCCCACGTGCTGCGTCGCCGATAGGATCGTTGAGATCGTCGGCCTCGACGAGGACGGTGTAGAAGCTGGTGATGCTCCCGATCGCACCGGGTCCGGTCCGTTCGAGGAGTCGCGCCAGAAGCGTGAACACCGACGGTGGGAAGGCCTTGGTGGTCGGTGGCTCGAACGCCGAGAGACCGACCTCTCGCTGGGCGAGAGCGACCCGAGTGATCGAGTCGAGCAGGAACAACACGTTCTCGCCGCGATCGCGGAACCACTCGGCGATGGACGTCGCGACGCGGGCGGCTCTCAGCCGAACGACCGGCGGCTCATCCGAGGTGGCCACGACGACCACGGACCTCGCCAGACCGTCCGGGCCGAGGTCGCGCTCGAGGAACTCCCGGACTTCACGTCCACGCTCGCCGATCAGCGCGATCACGTTGATCGGCGCGGAGGAGCCGCGGGCGAGCATCCCGAGGAGCACCGACTTCCCGACTCCGGCGCCGGCGAAAATCCCGAGTCGCTGTCCGCGGCCGACCGTGAGCGCCGCATCGATCGCGCGCACTCCGGTGGCCAAGGGACGGTCGACTCGCTGGCGGTCCAGCGGTGACAGCCGAGTCCCGTCGATCGGTGTGCTCGACTCCCAACGAACCGGGCCCTTGTCATCGATCGGCTCGCCACGCCCGTCGAGGACCCGGCCCAGTAACGATGTCGAGACGCGGACGCGGAGGCGATCGCCTCCCGCGGTCACCGGGTCGCCCGGAGAGATGCCATCCGTGGAGCCACACGGTGTCAACAGACTGCGTCCATCGCGGAAGCCCACGACCTCGGCCTCGATCTCCTCGTTGCGCGTCCCGGTGAGCCGGGGTGCGATCCGACACACACTGCCGATGGGGAGCCGCAGCCCCTCCGCCTCCACGACGAGTCCGACGACGCGCCGCACTCGGCCGTGGGCGCGCAGCAACGTGGAGCCCTCGATCGTGTCGAAGAGATGCTCGAGACCCATCAGATCACCCCGCCCGCTTCGCGCAGGCGGCGACGAACGTTGTCGAGCTGCCCACGAACGGACGCGTCGACGAAGCCGGCATTGCTCCGGACGATCAGACCTCCCCGATCGAGATCGGCGCGCTCGCGCAGCTCGACAGCCGCGGGGTCGAGGAGGTCGGAGACCGAGCGACCGAGGAATTCCTCGAGCGAGGCGCGGTCCTCCGGATGAACGTCGATGATGACGAGACCCTCCACCTCGAGTCGCTCCAACGCGGTGCGCGTGTTCTCGAAGAGAACGTCGGGACGAGATTGGATCTCGCCGTGGACGATGGTCTCGGCGATGCGAAGTGCGAGATCGAGGAGGGACTCCCGCGCTGCGGAGAGACTCCGGGTCCACTCTCCGCGAAGGTCGTCCGCGAGAGTGTTCAACTGAGCGACCGCGCGCTCGGATGCCGTTCGGAAGTACTCTTGGATCTCTTGTTCGATGGCGCGGCGTCCGCTCTCTCGCCCCTCGAGGATCCCCTTCTCGGTGCCCTCGGCATAGCCTTCCCGGAAGCCCCGCTCGCGGCCCTCACGGGTCCCCGTCTCGAGCCCCTCGGCGTGACCGGTCTCGTACCCTGCTCGATAACGTTCTTCGTAGATCCGGGCCGAATCCGTCGCCGTCTTCTCGAGACGGCGGTTGATCTCGGACTGCGCGATCTCGAACGCGCGGGAGATTCGCGCCTTGCCATCGTCGGCGCGCGCCTTGAGCCGTTCCTCGATGAGTTCCGCGGCGACCTGCAACTCCCGCAACCGACCCTCGGAGCGCGCCACCAGGGCCTCGGTCAGCTCGTTGACGTCCTCGAGACGGAAGTGTCGGTCGTTCATCTCGATCCCGCCCTCGACGGGCTGGATGATGCGACCGAGCTCGCTGCCGTGACTGGTCGTTCGCTCCATGCTCCACCCGCTCCGCTCTCCGTGCTGGAGTC
>JAGQRC010000801.1 GCA_020425835.1 Planctomycetota bacterium
GATCACGAAATTCCGCTCGCCGTTCTCCTGACCGTACTCCGAGACGATTCGGGAGAACTGGCGCGCCTCGTCGTAGAAGCGCGACTTCGCCAGAACGCGGCGCCACCGGGCGACCGCCGCGCGGTTCTCCGGGGTCGCCGCCTCCTCGACCGACAGCTCGGCCCGGGTCAGCTGGTCCTCGGCCTGTCCCCTCTCCAGGATCCGAGTCCCACCTAACAGCACGATCGTCGACTCGACGTGATGCTCCTGGAGGAGCAGCTCCGGCTTCAGGAGCTCCAGCTGGAAACGGACCGGCCTCAGCTCCTCCCGCTGGAGGAACTCGGTGTCGAGGTGCGCGAGCCGATAGGTCGCGCTCTCCAGGACGCGCCGGAGGTCCGGGGACTCGGGAGTCTCGCGGGAGTCGCTCATCGCCCTCCATTCGGTGTCCGTCGAGGTCGAACGCCGCCGGTCGGCCTCCGACGACGGTCACGTGGATCGTGTCGGCAACGGAGCTGCATCGCAAGCGCCGCCGGCCGGAGCGCGTCCTTCCACTCCCTCCCCGCCGTCGCCCCCACGGTCGGTGTCACCGCTCTCGGGCCTCGAGGACCCGACGAATCTCGACAAGGGGGGCGGCAGTCCGGGCCGCGTGTGATAGGGTTCGCGGCCCATTTCGCAGCCCCCTCGTGTTTGGAGCCCCATGTCGCCGTCCTCGGATCCGCTGAACGACTCCCCCCTGTTTCCAGGCTCTGCGCCGAACTCGGGTGAAGCCGCCTCGGTCGCATCCGAGACGACCGATGACGATCGAACCGAGTCCGAGCAGGCCGGGTCGATCGAGGAGGAGACGCTGCGCGGCGTCGACCCGGCTCCCGACGAAGACGCACTCGACACGGCCGTGGCTCCCGAGCCGAGCCCCTTCGCCGAACTCGGGCTCCACCCGAAGCTCGTCGAGCGCCTCGCCGCGGGCGGGTACGACTCCCCCACGCCGATCCAACGACAGGCCATTCCGGCGCTGCTCGCCGGACGCGACGTGATCGGACAGGCGCAGACGGGAACCGGCAAGACGGCGGCGTTCGCCCTGCCACTGATCCAGAAGCTCGAAGCGGAGCGACGTTCGGTCCAGGGGTTGATCCTCTGCCCGACGCGGGAGCTCGCGCTCCAGGTCTCGACCGCGCTCGAGAGCTACGGCGAGTCACGCCGACTGCGCGTGCTCACCGTCTACGGGGGCGCGTCGATCCAGAAGCAGATCCTCGAGCTCCGACGGGGCGTGCACGTGGTGGTGGGGACCCCGGGACGCGTCAAGGACTGCATCGAACGGGGCGCGTTGTCGCTGGACGATGTCCGCCACGTCGTCCTCGACGAAGCCGATGAGATGCTCAACATGGGCTTCATCGAGGACGTCGAGGAGATCCTCGCCGGGGTTCCGGAGCGGCGGCAGTCCGCGCTCTTCTCGGCGACCGTTCCTCCGGCGATCCAGAGGGTGGCCGACCGTTTCCTCCGCGACCCACTCACGATTCGGATCGAGTCGAGGACGCGAACCGCGACCCACATCGACCAACGTGTCCTCGTCGTCGGTGCGTCGCGCAAGGTCGAGGTCCTGGCGCGCCTGATCGAGGCGGAGTCGACCGACTCGGTGTTGGTGTTCGCGCGGACCAAGCTCGGCTGCTCGGAGCTCGTCGATGCCCTGCGCGACCGCGGCGTGCTCGGCGCCGCGCTCCACGGTGACGTCGGCCAGGAGCAACGCGAAGCGATCGTCCAGAAGCTCCGATCCCGAGAGATCCAGCTGGTCGTGGCGACCGACGTCGCTGCTCGGGGTCTCCACGTCGACGGGATCTCTCACGTGATCAACTTCGACCCGCCGACGGAGCCCGAGACCTACGTGCACCGGATCGGACGGACCGGTCGTGCGGGCAAGACCGGAGTCTCCATCCTGCTGCTGACGCCACGACAACAGCGGCTGCGGACGGTGATCGAACGGTACACCGGGCAGCCGATGACCGACATGGGCATCCCCTCCAACGCGCAGCTGAGCCGGAGACGACGCGACTCGTTTCGCCAGAGGATCGAAGAGACCCTCCGCGACGTCGACCTCGAGCCCTACCGTGACGCGATCGACGAGCTGATCGCCGAGGCCGACGCCGACCTGCCGCGACTCGCAGCGGCTCTGGCGCACCTCGCGACCCGGGAGCGCCCCCTCGTCGTCGAGGAGCCGGAGCCCGCCTCCTCCCGCTCCCACGGCGCCGTCGACGGTCCGCGGCCCGACTCGACGCACCTCTTCATTCCCGTCGGGCGGCACGCGGGACTCCGTCCCGCGGACATCGTCGGAGCGATCACCAACGAGGCGGGCGTTCCGGGGAGCGCGATCGGCGCGATCGACATCCGCGACAAGGTGAGCTTCATCGAGG
>JAGQRC010000802.1 GCA_020425835.1 Planctomycetota bacterium
GAGGAGATCCTGACCAAGGCCAACGTGTTCTGCTATGGACAGGTCAAGAGCGCCTACGGGAGCGGGCAGTTCATCAAGGACCTCGCGGAGGCGTTCCCGGACGAGGAGAAGATCATCCTCTCGGAGATCAACTCACGCGATGAGATCCTCCCGTCGATCAAGACCTTCCTCGGAAAGGGTCGGTGAGCCGTGCTCCAGGACCGACGAACCCTGCCGTCCGAGTTGGTCGAGATCCGAGACCGGGTCCGTGGGTACGCCGTCGAGTTCGGCCTCGACTTCTTCGAGGTCCTATTCGAGATGGTCGACTACGACGAGATGAACATGATCGCCGCCTATGGCGGGTTCCCGACGCGGTACCCCCACTGGCGGTTCGGCATGCAGTACGAGGAGCTCGAGAAGTCCTACTCCTACGGGCTGTCCAAGATCTACGAGCTCGTGATCAACAACGATCCGTGCTACGCCTACCTGATGCGCTGCAATCCGCTCGTCGACCAGAAGCTCGTCATGGCCCACGTCTACGGTCACAGCGACTTCTTCAAGAACAACGCCTGGTTCGACCGGACGAACCGGAAGATGGTCGACGAGATCGCCAACCATGCGACGCGGGTTCGCCGGTACATCGACCGGTACGGCCAGGATGAGGTCGAGGAGTTCATCGATCGCTGTCTCTCCCTCGAGAACCTCATCGACATCCACGCTCCGTACTTCGGCGAGGCCCCCGCGTTCGACGAGGAGGCTGCGGAGGCGGAGCAGCTCGCCGCTCAGGGACGGAAGTTCCGCGCTCGATCCTACATGGATCCGTTCATCAATCCGCCGGAGCTCGTCGAGCGGGAGCGACAGGAGCGGATCGCGAAACTGAAGAGCGAGGTCCGGTTCCCGACTCGTCCCGAGCGCGACATCCTGAATTTCCTGCTCCACTACGCGCCGCTCAAGCGGTGGCAGCGGGACATCCTGAGCATGGTCCGAGAAGAGGCCTACTACTTCGCTCCGCAGGGCATGACCAAGATCATGAACGAGGGCTGGGCGAGCTACTGGCACTCGAAGATCATGACCACGCGCGCTCTCGAGGCTTCGGAGGTGATCGACTACGCCGACCACCACTCGGGGACCCTCGGCTCGCGACCCGGCGTGATCAACCCGTACAAAGTCGGGATCGAATTGTTCCGCGACATTGAAGAGCGGTGGGACACCGGTCGGTTCGGCCCCGATTACGAGTCGTGCCAGGACTACGACGCCCTGAAGAACTGGGATCTGAAGCTGGGCCAGGGGCGCGACAAGATCTTCCAGGTCCGTCGCATCTACAACGACATCACGTTCATCGATGAGTTCCTGACGCCGGAGTTCTGCCGGCGTCACCAGTTGTTCACGTACCGCTTCGATCGGCAGTCGAATCGTTACGTCATCGACAGTCGGGACTTCCGGGACATCAAGTCGAAGTTCCTCGACTCGCTGGCGAACTTCGGTCGGCCGACGATTGCGATCGACGACGGCAACTACAAGAACCGCGGCGACCTCCACCTCACGCACGATTTCAGCGGCGTTCCGCTCAAACTCGACTACGCCCGCGCGACCATGGAGAACCTCCATGCGCTCTGGACCCGAGGCGTGCACCTCGAGACGCTGGTGGACGGAAAACGAAAGCTCCTGAGCTACAACGGAACGCGTCACGAGGAGAAGGTCATCGGCTGAGCGAGTCGGCTCGTCCGGTCACCAGCGGAACTCGAGGTGCGCCGACCTTCGGACCAGGTCCTCTCGCAGCTCCTCGGCGACCGCGGGGCTGAGGTAGGGGAGAGAGAATCCCTCGACCGAGCTGCCCCCCGCGGTGTCCACCCGCACTGTCGCCATCTTCCAACGTCGATCGAACGGCGACGTGACCAAGGTCACGGTCTGGATCTTCGCATGCCGGACCAGGGTCCAGCGCCGAGTCCACCAGCCCTTGCGATAGCCGATGATCGAACGCGTCGTCGCGAACGCCCGTCGTCGGACGTCGAACTCCACCCCGAGGCACCCGAGCACGAGAAGCCCGAGCGGGATGGCGAGCCAGCCCGGCGAGGCGGCGAAGCCGAGCGCGAGGGCGACAAGACCGCAGAACAGGATCCACTTGCGGCGGAGACGACGCGCCGTGCGCTCGTGGACGGGACGCCACTCGAGGGTCTCCGCTCGGGTCTCCGGTTGGACGGCGGCCAACAGCGCTGGAAGGTCGGCCTGGCGGATCAACGGAGCGATCCACGGGTGGGCCGAAGAGGTGTTCTGGTCGTGTGACGCGCCGGCGGTGCGCGCACGCACCGCGACTCTGCCGAACCACCTCATGGCGGGCGTTGCGTGGACCGTGATCACTTGGATCCGATGACGCGGCAGTGTGCGCGTCAATCG
>JAGQRC010000803.1 GCA_020425835.1 Planctomycetota bacterium
GGTGTCGGGATTGCCTGCGGTCTACAGATCGACGGCACTGAGGAAGTGCAGGTCTCCCAAGGACCTCAGTGGGAGTCTTCTTCGAGCTGTTTCAGGAGATTCTCGAAGTCATTGCGGCCGCGAAGGCTTCGCAGGTCGGGATCCGCTTGCATGTGTGCACGATCTCGAAAGCCGCAGCGAATGGCGTTTCTCAGGGAGTCGACTGCCAGCTCGAGTCTGTCACTGAGCGCGTAGGCACAGGCGAGATTGTAGTGGGTCAATGCGTGGTTCGGATCGAACTCCAACGCGCGGAGCAGGTGCTCGATCGCAAGGTCGAACCGGCGAGCGAGGAGTGCCGTGAATCCGACTTCGTAGTGCATCCGGTGGTCCGCCGTGAAACGGCGGAGGAGCTGCTGAAGATCCTCGAGCGCGCCTTCGATCTCGCCGGACTCCCGACGGTGGATGGCCTCGAGCATGAGCACTCGTCGGCTGACCGACTCGATCGCGACCGCTTCCTCCAGGCCCAGAGCCCGGAGGAAGCTCGCTCCACGAGGGTCCGAGAGACGCGCCAGTGAAGCGGCAGCCTCGACCTTGAGATCGAGTTCCGGCTCGAACTCCAACAACCGCGCCAAAGTCGGGATCGCGCGCTTGCCACCGACCCACTCGAGTCGTGTGATCAGCCGAAGGCGGTCTCCCACGGCGAGCTCTGCGTAGTGTGACGGATCGAGCGCGGTCTCCTCAGCGAGGCCGCTCGGGAACGAGTATCGATTCCAAGCAGCGAAGCAAGCGCGAACCTCGGGCGGTAAGGCGTCGGGCGATGGAGCGTCGGGCGGCTCGGCGGCCCAGCGATCGAGAAACTCGGCGCCCCAATCACCGAGCTGGAGGAAGAGTTCCCGAGCGTCCCGAACGGCCTCGGGCTCCAGCTCCCGAAACTCGTCGAGCCCGCGACGAGCGAGCGCTTCCCGGACCGGTTTCCAGCCGGCGGGGTCCTCGTCACGGAGGTCGTCGATGAACGGGGCAAGGTATCGAAGCTCGTACGGTGAGATCGAGCTGGGGTCCGGAGGCACGGGGTATGCGCGCCGAACAGCATCCAAAAGGTCGCGACGCAAGCACTCTCGGAATCGCGCGACCGCCTCCGAGACTCCGCCGCCCTCCTGTTCCCGGACCCAAAGTGGCTGTCCGAGGGCCAGCCCCAGGCCGACGAGTTCCGGAAACTGCCCCTCCAGTCGTGCGCGAAGGGTCTCTCGGTCCCGACGCAGCGAGTCCATCTCGCGCTCGAGGTCCGCGCGTGGGTCGCCGCTCGCAGAGTCGAGCTCCGAGAGTAGCTGGCGCACGCGAGCTCGAGCTTCGTCGAAGGATTGCACGTCGGTCTCGACCTCATCGAGACGCCGACCGATCAGAGCATGCAGGTGGCGAGCAAACGTCCGGAGGAGATTCGGCTCGAGGGGCCGACGCACGAAAGCGCGGAGGGGGGAGATCATGGTCGGATCGGTCAGCTCGCTGAGCTGACGACGGGCGGCCGACTGCCGCGGCAGGTGATCGCTCCTCAAGTGCAGAGCGATCTGATCGAGCAAGGCCGTAGGATCGGTGGTGGACGCGGCACCCGCGGGTCGCGGAATCGAAGCGAGCGCGATCAGCACCCCGATCGCGATGAAGCTCTCGAAGCGGCTTTTCGACAAGCGGTACTCCCTTCTGACGCGGCAGAATACCTCTCGGAGTGGGCCGGCGGTATCTGTCACTCGGACTTGCTCCGGGATCGGGTCGCGAAACCGCGACCGCGCTCGGCGATCGGCGGTCTACTCGAGAACGGTGTCCGTCTCGATTCGGAGGTCCGGGTCGACTCGCTCCCGCAACTCCTCCGCGGAAGTGGCGAAGAGGGGGGAGATTTCGAGCCGGCAGTTGCGGATCCCGTCCGGACCGTGAGGCACGGTGACCCCGGCCTCACGCAACCATGACTCCCACTGGTCCTGGAGCAGGGTCCTCGCCGTTTCGGGGGAGTCGGCTCCCTCGAGGTTCTTGATCGGCGCGAATTCCTCTTCGCGCCGGACCTCCATGATCATCGGGTTCTTCGCGAAGGGGATGGCGTCGAACAGGAAGCTCTCGAACCGCACAGAGTTCGGTTCGGTTGCCTCGACGGTGACTCCGTCCTTGACGTACGCCAGAGCCTTGCGTGCCAAGTGGTACGGAATCTGGAATCCGTCGTCGCGGAGGAGGAAGTCGGTCGAGATCAGATGGATCGCGATGTTGCCCGCGCGAAACCGAAGACGCCCTTGATCATCGCACGCTTCTCGCTGCTCGTCGCCGAGTTCGGTGTACTCGACGACTCGAGTCTCGTTCCCGACCCGACAGAAGACGCCGACCTTCTCATCCGGGTGGGTCTTGGCAGTCGCCTT